>JAISFY010000062.1 GCA_031263345.1 Holosporales bacterium
ATCCAAACAGCATTTCTAGTTCGAAATTGTACGGAAAATTATTTTTCCCATAGAGAAAGACCGTGCTTACAGTATTTCATTAAAAGGTGTTCGGCCCCGTGTCTCGGAAAAATATCAAAGGAAGAATACAGAAGAAACATAGATTACACCGAAAATTTATTGCGTGGGAAAGATGAAATTGCTAGGAAAATGTTAATTTCTGAGATGCATGAGGCTCGCAGAATCCTCGATTTCGAAAGAGCAGCTTCCATTCGAGATAGACTTAAGGCAATTAGCGAAATCCAATCGAAGCAATACATCCAAATCTCCGATTTAAAGTCGATAGACTTCATAGCTGTAGCAAAAGCAACAGACAAATCGGCCATCATCATTTCATTTTTTAGAACTGGGAAAAACGTCGGTTCAGAGAAATTTCTTATTCAAAATGCATCAGAAAATGACGACTTCTCAGATATTTTGGAATCCTTTATCATTCAATTCTACAAAAATATTAATACTCCGGATTTAATTGTAACGAATCATCCGATATCCAACAATGATTTTTTGGAGGAGCTTTGCAACGAACAGGATGTAAAGATATCGTATGGCAAATCCGGCGATTACAGCAAAATCATCGAATCCTGTTCGATGAATGCACAATTACATCTCAAAAATGAATCGACCAATAGATTCGAAAACCAAATTATAAAATTACGAGACTTATTGAAATTAAGTAAAATTCACAGAATCGAGGCATATGATAATAGCCACATTCATGGGGCCGACGCTTGCGGAGCTGTAATTGTCTTCAAAAACGGGAAAATTCAAAAAGAAAAAGCCAGGAAATTTCATATAAGGACTGGAGATGTATTGAGCGACGGGGATGACGTTGGTATGATGCGATTTTCATTGATGAAACGGCTTAAATCGAAGACGATCACTGAGATACCAGATGTTATCCTTATCGATGGCGGGAAGGCTCAAGTTTCTGCGGCTCGCCAGGTAATCGAGATCAACGGACTATCGCATAAAATTAAGATCATTGGGATCGCTAAACAAAATAACAGAAGAATTGGAGATGAAAAACTGATTTTCGAAGACGGAAGAGAACTCTTCATGGACCAGACCGATGATCTACTGCTCTTCTTGATAATGTTGAGGAATGAAGCTCACAGGGCAGCCATTACATTTCACCGAAAAAAAAGGGGCAAATCCCTTATAAAATCCATCTTGGATGATATCCCATTGGTCGGCAAGGTTATAAGAAAAAGGCTCCTCGAGCACTTTGGATCAGTAGACGCCATAAAAAAAGCTTCTATTAATGATTTAAAAATGGTAGAAGGTGTCGATAAAAGCACTGCGAAGTTGATATTCAGTTTCTTTGATGAGGGGCAGAGGAGTGAGTAAACTATCAACGATTCCAAATATACTAACTATGTCTCGTGTATTTTTACTTCCATTTTTTGCACTCGGATTTTTTTTAGAGCAAAAACTAGGAATCTTGGTCTCGTCGGTCGTTTTCACTTTCTGCTGTATTACCGACTACTTGGATGGATATTATGCGAGGACCTTTTCTCAAACAACAAAAATTGGACAAATTCTCGATCCATTAGCAGATAAGATATTGATCTCGATTTCTTTGTTGTTTATTGCCGGATTCGGCTTGATCGACTCCATTTCTATTATTCCAGCATCCATCATTTTGTGCAGAGAAATAATTATCTCCGGTATACGGGAAGGTACTGATAGCTTTAGTACATCCAAATTGTCGAAATGGAAAACGGCAATTCAGATGATAGCAATTACTATCATACTCGCTTCAAATTTTGCTGAGAGCCATAAACTCAAAATTTTTGGTGAGATGATGCTGTGGGGATCATCCGGAATGGCCATCGCCTCTGGATTAGGATATTATAAAAAATATGCCTCGCAAAATCAGGAATAACATAAAGTTGCTCAAAGCCTCAAATTTTAAAATAGACTTCTTTCCAAACTACCAGAATCAGAGTTATTGCTAGGAGACACGGAGCACAGAAGCACAGTGTACAAGGAGGTACATGAGCATTCGAGCACCGGATCGACGCAGCAGGAACCTGATTGTGGAGGTTTAGAAAGAAGTTTAATGTAGAAGGCATTTTTAGCGTATACTAATGCATCGTGTAAGTTATACTGGAATTTTCTGATAGTATGCAGGATTACACCAGCCTCGCCCAAGAACATCATGGATTATTTATTACGTTTGAGGGGGGAGAAGGCTGTGGTAAATCGCTGCAATCGAGGATGTTATTTGATTGGATAGCTTCTTTTAAGGATGCGGTTATTCTTACTCGAGAACCGGGCGGAACCAATCTTTCCGAAAATATTCGAAATTGGCTTCTGGTCGGGAACATCAACAGCTGGGATCCAATTACTGAAGCCCTCCTGTTCCTCGCTGCCCGATCCGATCACTGGTTCAAAAAAATACTACCAGCTCTAAAGGCCGGATCCTTCGTAATTTGTGACCGATTTCAGGATTCGTCAGTCGTATATCAAGGAATGTGCAAGGGAGTCCCTCTCGATATATTAGATAAAATCTATCTCAAAATAACAGGAGGTAGATATCCCGACAGGACATATCTACTAGATATACCTCCTGAAGTGGGTATTAAGCGTTCCATTTCCAGGAGGAATAATAACGAAACCAGATTTGAAAATATGGATATAGAGTTCCATAAAAAAGTGCGCAGCTCATTCCTAAAACTCGCTAGACATCATTCCGGAAGGTATCTCATCTTAGATGGTAACCTATCTCCTGACGAAATCCATAAAAAGATTAAGGAAGATTTGATACAACAGTTTCGTAATATTTTTTCGTAATATTTTTTATGATTTCTGTGAATTGTTTAGAAAATATGAATTCTTTCGCTTTAACGTAATTTTCTTGACGATTTGACGAATCGTTAAATACGTTAAAATTAAAATAATGGCGCAAAATTACAATCGGGAATGTAATGTTATTTTGCATATAATCTTCGGATTCAAGGTAATCCTCAAATTTATAGCAGTCTAAATCATTTTGTATTTGATACAAAATCCCAAAGCAGATACCGAATGTTGCGTATTTGATAGAGCCTTTAAAATCATCTGACGCCAAATATGCCCCAAGGAAACAGGATAATTTGAAAAATGGAGAAGTTTTAAGGGAAGTGACTCTCAGGCATTCCTCGATATTGACCGTACCAGTCAATCTCTGTTCTCTGATGGCGCCCAAGATAGTCGACGAACATTCACGTAAAAATAGATTCTGTACTAATCGATTATTTTGATGTAAATCGAGAAAGCGTTTTGAAGCATTAGCGAAGATATAATCTCCGAACAGAATACTAAATTTACGCCCAAAAGATTGATGAAAAGATGAATTTCCCCTCCTCCACAGGCTATCATCGATAATATCATCGTGAATGATCGAGGCAAAGTGTAGCGCTTCAATTAGAGCAGCCGTCTTGATATTTTTCTCCATCACAGTATTTGGTCGTCTACTGAAAAATTTCGTCGAGGTACTAGACAATTTTTTAAAAAAGTGGAAAAATAAAATTGCACGGAGTCTTTTCCCTCTTTTGATTAACAAGTCAGTTTGCTCGTTTCTCAGATTCTGGCAACCGAGAATTCTGTTCAATGCCACTTCAACCAATTTTAATTCGAGACCGAACGACTCCACTTGGGAAATCACCCTCCGAATAATGTCAGAAAACATGTTATGTAGTATGGTCGGAATCTCCGAAGTGTTATTATACTCGATCGATTTTCGAGCAATGTGTTTTTTCAGAAAATTTTGCCAGATTTCAGTTTATAAAAATTATCAAAATTGCTACTATCCTAACTCATACAGTAACATTCTTTTTCAAGGTGGCATTTCGTGAATATTAGTGTTTCTGGAAAGAATATCGACGTTGGAGACACATTCAGGATACATACCATCGATGAAATAAAGAATCTAATTAGTAAATATATCGGAGCCAATGTCGATACGACGGTATCGGTTGAAAAAGAACAGAAGTTATTTAATGTTGAAATCTGCCTACACATCATGCACAGTTTTATCATCAGGACGGACGGCGTTTCTTGAGTCTATACGTCGTCAAGTTCGGAGGATCGTCAGTTGGGAACATCGCGAGGATAAAGCTCGCAGCTTCGATCGTCGCAAAACTAGTTGAATCTGATGATAGGAAGGTCGTCGTAGTAACATCCGCAATGCATGGAGTCACAAACTACCTGATTGATCTAGTAAGATCTGTCTACGATTCAACCAACCACCGTGAATATGACGCCATCATAAGCTCTGGAGAGCAGGTTGCCGCCGGATTGATTTCCGCTGAGCTGTGCGCGACCGGCTATCCAGCGATGTCATTAAACGGCTGGCAAATACCAATTTATGCAGCAGGTAATCACTCGAATGCCAGTATAACGGGCATTAATATCTCAAAGATTATGAATGCCATCAAAAACGGAATTATCCCTGTTATCACAGGTTTTCAAGGGTTATCAGAAAATTGTGATATGATGACATTAGGTCGAGGAGGATCCGATGCTACCGCTTGCTCCATAGCTTATGCGATCGGGGCCGATGAATGCCTCATTTATACGGATGTCAATGGAGTTTATACTGCCGATCCGCGAATCGTTCTAAACGCTAAAAGACTGGATGAGATATCTTATGACGAAATGCTAGAGCTCTCCTACTGTGGAGCCAAGGTTTTGCAGTCTCGATCGGTTTTAATTGCGATGAGATGCAATGTCAGAATTAGGGTATTATCGAGCTTTACTGATACAGGAGGAACCGTCGTGACCGATAAAAAAACTATGATAAGCATTCCGAATGAGAGGCACGTATCCGGTATCGCTCACAATTTAAATCTAGCCAGAGGGATAATATCGGGCATTTCCGAGGATTGCATCATAACCTTGCTCGAAAAAATCGGGCAAGTCGATTTACTTACGATCTCTGATGACGTGATATCGTTTTTGTTCCAGAAATCACAATTAAACGAAATCAAAAATATATTAAAGGATTCGAAGAAGTATGAGATAATTAATGATATAGGTCTTGTCACGGTCGTCGGAGGTGGGTTTAAGACCGATCAAAGTATACTACTAAGCGTTATAGGTATAATTAATAACATGCAATTATCAGTGAAGCAGATATCTGTTACAGAAAATACGATTTCAGTTATCATATCGATGCATCACGTCGAAAATCTAGTAAATAAATTACATACAAAATTTTTTTGATACCGCGTCTTTTTCATTCGGTTACAGATTATTACCAGGCCGATACATTCGAAAGTGTTCTTTAACCTTAAGCACAACCGAATCTACGTCAGCTCGTCTTTCGGATTCTATCATAACCCTCGTGACATTCTCGGTTCCAGATTTCCGAACTAGAATTCGTCCCCGTCCGCTAAGCATCTCCCCCTCTATCTCAGCAATAAAGTTTCTCACATCAGGATCGTCGACCTCAACCATTCCATCGATATTCATCACAGCCTGTGGGCACGACACGTAAAGATCATCAATAGCACTCGCCTTCAATCCGCACCGCTTGAGGAAAGCTAGGATTTGCATCGCCGCAATCAACCCATCCCCCGTCTGCGCATAATCAATCGGAATAATGTGCCCCGATTTTTCTCCTCCCAAATTCGAGCCATTTTCTAGCATCTTACCCAAGACATGTTTATCTCCCACGTCCGCCCTGTAAAGGTTAATCCCGATCCCATTTAGATATTTTTCGAGTCCAATATTAGACATACAGGTTGCAACAACGCAGGCCCCCCTCAGGAGTCCCAATTCCTGCCAATCCGTTGCAATTGCAGCGATTACGTAATCGCCATCAATATGGCGCCCCGTTTCATCGATGATAGCAACTCGATCGGCATCCCCATCGAGGGCAATTCCAATATCTGCACCAGTACTGAGGACGACTTCCCTCAGAGCAACGGTCGAGAGGGCCCCGCAATTAAGGTTAATGTTCAGTCCGTCCGGATCACCCCCTATTTGAACAATGTCCGCTCCAAGCTCCCAAAAGATTTGCGGAGCCACCCGGTATGCTGCCCCGTTCGCGGTATCAATTACAATTTTCATACCGGCAAGGCTCAGATTTTTTGGAAACGACCTCTTTACTGCTTCTATATACCGTCCACCCGCATCATCCAATCTCCTCGCCTTTCCCATACCATCAGGGCTCGATAGGGAATCTTGCAATTTTGTTGTTCTTTTTAAAATATCATAAAATCTTTCACTAATTTTTTTCTCTTCGTCAGTTGAAATTTTGAAACCAGTTGATCCAAAAAATTTAATTCCGTTATCATAGAATGGGTTATGAGAAGCCGATATAACAACTCCTAAATCAGCACGCAGAGACCGTGTCATAAATGCAACTCCAGGAGTTGGTATTGGCCCAAGCAAGATGACATCGGCTCCAGCTGCGATAAACCCTGCTACTAGTGCAGGCTCCAACATATATCCGGATAATCTAGTATCCTTCCCAATAACGACCGTGAACTTGTTATTTACCGTTTTGTGATCAGTCGAATTATAGTAATCGATAGCAGCGACCGCGAGGGCCGTGACCTTATCGGGAGTTATATAGCCTTCGTTTGCCCTCCCCCTAACACCGTCCGTTCCAAAAATACTCTTATACATGTGTCTTCCCTGGCCCTGACATATTCGGAAGCCCTCCGAGAGAGAATGAGTCGGTAGTATCATCCACTTCTTGCGGATCATCATCAATATCATCTCCAGCTACAATTCTTTTTACTTCGGCACCAGTGAGAGTTTCCTTACTGATGAGTTTTGTAGCAATCGCTTCGAGTTTATCTAGATTTGTGGTAACAATTTCCCTAACCTCTTCATATGCAGTATCTAGGAGGTTTTTAATCTCCGAATCGATCATTTCCGAGGTCTTTTGGGAAATTTGGTCGCTAGCTTCCATATAGTATCCATCTGAATCATAAAAGGACCTGAATCCCAATTTGCTGCTCATTCCCCACCGAATTACCATCTTTTTCACTATTTCAGTAGCCTGTTTAATATCTTGCGAAGCCCCTGTGGTAATATTATCTTCTCCAAACACGATCTCTTCAGCAACCCGCCCCCCCATCGTGACCTTGATGTTCGACATAACCTCTGTCTTCGAGATAGAAACTTTATCCTTCTCTGGAAGCCGGACGACCATCCCGAGAGCTCCACCGCGAGGAATTATCGTTACCTTGTGGATCGGATCACACTGAGGAACTAGAAGAGCGACAAGCGAATGCCCAGCCTCGTGATAAGCCGTGAATCTTTTTTCTTCATCGGTCATGCTCATGGATAGCCTAGCTGCCCCCATGATAAGCTTGTCCTTGGCCATCTCAAAATCTTTCATCGTAACAGAGAGCTTATTCCCTTTTGCTGCCAAAAGAGCGGCCTCATTAACTAGATTAGCAAGTTCTGCACCAGAAAATCCAGGAGTCCCTCGAGCGATCGTCTTCAGGTTAACATCCTGCCCCAGAGGAACATTTTTAACGTGTACAACAAGAATTTTTTCGCGTCCAGCCATATCCGGATATTGTACGGTAATCCGTCGATCGAACCTCCCTGGGCGCAACAGGGCAGCATCCAATACGTCAGGACGATTCGTTGCGGCGAGGACAATGATTCCCTGATTTCCCTCAAATCCATCCATTTCAACGAGGAGCTGGTTCAAAGTCTGCTCGCGCTCGTCGTTACTAACCCTAAATCCAGCGTCCCTTTTCCTTCCGACGGCATCTATTTCATCGATAAAAATAATACATGGAGCATGCTTTTTAGCATTTTCGAACATATCTCGTACTCGACTAGCTCCGACCCCAACAAATACTTCAACAAATTCCGATCCAGAAATGCTGAAGAACGGAACACCGGCCTCTCCAGCAATCGCCCGAGCCAATAACGTCTTTCCGTTCCCGGGATCACCAATCAACAACACTCCTCGAGGTATCTTACCCCCAAGACGCTGAAATTTCTGGGGGGATTTTAGGAAATCTACGATTTCTTCGAGCTCCTGCTTAGCTTCATCAATTCCAGCGACATCCGCGAAGGTAACATTCACCTTCTTCGACTGAAAAGTCTTAGTTTTAGCTTTGCCGATTCCGAGGGATCCACCGCCAATACCTCCCTTCCCACCGGTCTGCATCTGCCTGGATGAGTAGATGAGAATGCCGATTAGAAGAAGCACCGGGAACCACTGTAACAGCTGAGACAATATATTGTTGAAGCCAGATTCCCCGGGATCTACGATAATCTCAACATTATTGTCAAGCAATCTGTCGACCATCTTTAGATCTATTGGGGTGATAGTCGTGAAAACCAGTTCATTCGATAACTTTCCGATAATCTTTGAAGTCGTATTACGAATTACGACCTCTTTAACATCTCCATTGGTAACGGCCTTCATGAAGCCCGAATAGGTCAGTTCTTTCGTCCCATTGTTCAAAAATTTGGTTTCAAACGGATTGGCAAGAAGACACAAAAAAATTACAAGTCCAATCCAAACTAGTACGTTCCTCGTATTTTTTTTCACAGCATGATATAGTTAAATGGCCTAGATGAATGCTAGCATAGTGGCCCTATATTTTTCAATGAGAGCCGTCATGCGACCATCTTCACTTTTAGGATACTGAGGCAGTATATCTCACAATCGCTCAGCCCACACGAAATCGAATGATCAAAATAGCAGAGATAGAGGATTAGTGACAAACCCGCCATCTCATCTATACTCTTTTTCGTAGTTCGTAGTTTTAGTGTCCGTCTTCATTTTCAGTATAATTTTCGTGAACCGAGGTCAGTACAAAGAACCCGTAATTTATCCATCACATATCCCCCAGTTGATGAGATTTGGATCGCGTGAATACCATCGAAAAGGCTACGCCATCTTCCGATCTACGCTTCGAGAACTTTATCCTCGGGATCATAAAGTGTATCGCGTGATTCGTGATCGGCAGCATAGCCGCGATGAAAACCCATTTCAGCTGATTTATCCAAACGTAATCGTTTAGCTGCGCGAATAGTGATACGATTCCAAGAATACACATTGAAAACAAGGCCTTCGCCTTAAACCCAATTTTCTTGAGAGAAATGTAACTCGCACAAAATCCAAGGACTTTATATAGAGTAATAAATGTGTACGGATTCCCATCAGTATACCGATTCATACTAAGAACGAACATACTCCCAACGAAAAATATTGAGAGCACTGAGATTAAAATTAACTTACCCGTTTCGGAAAAGCGTATCTTAAATAAGAGCCAGCATTTTGCTAAGGCAAATAAAGGAGCAAAACAAACGTCTACTGGTCGGTGAAATCCGGCAATAACCTCTGAATACATGCCGGCAGATATAGTAATGAAAAGCAATAATTTTAAAAAATACCCATTAGCATTCCAAATGAGCCAAACATAAAATATACTGGAAATGTGAATGTGACCACTTGGAAAAGAATATCCGAGAAAGCCGTACGACATCTCAACTCCATCCGGAAGCGGAACCGCAATAATACCTTTAATAACGACGCTGAATAATCGAGTAAAAACAAATAACGGGAGAACAACTCGTAATTCCTTATTTCGCGATAGGATAAACAACACGGCAAGCAGGCATTCCAAGTTATCTGGATCGACTAATGAGAGTCCAACTTGAATGAAACAATCGGTCACAACTAACTCCCCCAAAGGACCAAATCACACTGCAAAAAAGTCTAACTGACAGGGTAACACCCGTCAATCATATTTTGGCTTAAGTTTCTGGTTTTTTGAAGTATTCAATAAGCAAATTAGCCATTTTATAACGTTAAAATTTTTATCTGCCCAACCAGGGCGATCTGAGCCGAATAAGTTCAGCGACTAACTTTTAGATAGATCTGTCTACTACTTTAGGTACCTAATTTGCTATAATCGGCTGTGTTATGCAGATGATAAGTATTATTTTTTTTGAGAGAGAACATGGCTACTAGTTTGAAAATGGCCGAGAGAAGGACTCACGGGAAGAAGGCTACCAGGAAGTTACGTCATGACGGGTTTGTCCCGGGGATAATATACGGCGGAGATAAGGAACCACTGCTCATTGAGATCGTAGCAAAGGAGTTACAGATTGAAGCAAGAACAGCTGCCTTTTTTGGACATGCGATTGAGATGAAGTTAGGATCTGTCGTAGAAAAATTTATCCCGAAGCAAGTCGATTTTCATCCGGTAACTGGTGTTCCGATTCATGTTGATTTTCAAAGAATTTCCAAGGATTCAAAGGTCAAGGTTAGCATATCTATCGAATTTATAAATGATGATAAGGCACCAGGAATTAAAAAAGGTGGCGTGATCAACTTTATCGTTCACAGACTGGAATGCTACTGCGCTCCGGATTCTATCCCTGAAAAGCTCATTTTAGACTTATCAGGTAAGGAAATTGGAGATAGTTTTTTGTTAACAGAAATTGACTTACCACTCGGTATCTCTCCGGTTAATCAGGAAAGAGATGCCGTTATCGCTACGATTGTTGGATCAAGGGTTAGTTCTGGAGATGATGATTCTGCGACCGTCGACACCACCGCTGAGAATCCAACCGGGTGATTCAACCTACCCACTTAAAGATTAAAGGTCGTCCGAAGATTTTAGTAAGAGTTTTGTGTAGTTTATGCTTTTAGTTATTGGGCTCGGGAATCCGGGAAGTAAGTATATGTATACTCGTCATAATGCTGGATTCCTTTTTGTTGATTACTTTTCAGAATCTGAAAAGTTTCCAGCCTTTAGAACAAGGTTCGACTCCATGTGTTCTGAGTGCATTCTTCTTGGCGAAAAGGTTATTCTTCAAAAACCTCAAACATTCATGAACTTGTCTGGAAGAGCAGTCGGCCAGCTCGTTTCATTCTATAAACTAAATCCAGAGCAAATTATCGTTTTTCACGATGATATCGATTTACAGCCATTTGACGTAAAAATAAAGCTCGGTGGAGGACACGGCGGTCACAATGGGCTTAGAAGCATCGATGAAGCTATCGGTCGCAATTACTGGAGGGTAAGATTTGGAATCGGAAGACCTCTCCTAA
>JAISFY010000077.1 GCA_031263345.1 Holosporales bacterium
AGATAGAGCAGATAGATAAGAAACTATGATCAACTACAGGCTCCTCGGTATAAAACTTGCCAGAATAAAGTATTTATAATGTATTCACGGAATAAAATCAGATAATTACTACACTAATACGTTCCATCCTACTAATCAAGTAGAGTATTCTCATCTGTCTCACCATAGGCCCAGGTTGGAGTTATGACGCTAAAAAAGTAACCTCCGCCCCGCCAATAACGATCATAGAAACGGATGATTGTCAAAAGGAAAAGCGAAGCGGCTTTTGATAAGGATCTGTTTCTATGAGAGGGTGGTAAGGGGGGGGATGGCGAACCCCAAGGGGGTTCGATTCCGAAGGAACGGCGACCCCCGTGGCGTAATGGGGAGCCAATCCCCCTCTCTCCGCCAGGTGGTGCCGTTAAACTCTACTCCGTGAAAATTATGGCATACCTCTAAAACTGGTGATTCCTGAGGGGTTTTGAGGTTAGCCTGCGCCTTTCGACTAGGGCGATCATGCAAAAATAGTTACCATTGCATCAAAATATGTCTATATCAAATTTTTTGTTTTTAAGTAATACGTTATATTTCTCATAATAATCGAGCATTGTTTTTATTAAATCCGCTATATAATCACGATTAAATTCAGTTACCGTTATAACAATATCCCCAATATCGTTTTTATACTTTCTCGCCCAAATTTCGTCATCATACACAATCGTTGCAATAACCGGTTTGGAAATCGACATAATATGATCAACCGCTTGAATAAATTTTGCTGACTTTTGCTGCATTCTGCCGATCTCATCAAAAATGAACACTACATGCGGAGACTCACTTTTCATGCTAAGCATATAAGGTATCATCTCGTTTTCGATCGCATCTATATTGATCGAATATTTCGAAAGATAAACATCTGATAATTTCTCGCTAATACTCGCAAGTCTCGTTGAACCACCTTCGGGTAAATATTTTATTACAAATCCTACCCTTTCTCCATTTTCTCTCTCTTCCTCGACGATACACCCTTTCGGATTTTTTGATTCTAAAAGGGTGTAAATTTTCTTAAGAATTGTGCTTTTTCCTATTCCAGAACGACCTCGTAATATTATCTTCATTTTCCTGGGTTTTTAACGAAATTTTGCACCATAGACTCAGGAAAATGCTGAATAATCGTTGCCAATTTCTGATAAAACTCGGTACATTCGCCATGGTCGACATCAAAACTAACCCATGGAAATATTTGAGTCAATTGAAGATAATTTGGCTCCATGACAGTTCTATATCTCGCAAGTCTGTTTCGAATTGTTTCGACCGTATCCTGAGGGCGTTGAATCAATTGTTTACTGCAAACATCGCACAAAATTTCGGTTTTAGGAGGGCATGTGTTAACGTTATAAACGCGAGCACAATGGTTACAAATCAGTCGTCCCTCCATACGTTTCTGGCATTCTTCGTCTGACGATTCAAGGAAAACAGCAATAGTTCGATCACTCAAACCTTCCTGCTCCAATAGAGATCGCAAAAATGGAACGTCCTCACTGCTCTGTCCACCGAATCCATCTATTATAAGCAAGCTATGTTTTCCCATTTCTTCAGTAACTTTTCCACGAAAAAGAGAATGCATGACTTCATTTGCAACGGGTTTTCCTTGTCTTATAGTATTTTCGATCGAAAGTCCAATGAGAGTTTTTTTGTTAACCTCTTCCCGAAGGAGATCTCCGGCACTTATATGACCACAGGGATAATTGCTGGCGAAAAAACTAGCGAGGTGTCCCTTTCCACTTCCCGGAGGTCCAGTTAGTATAAGAACTCCTGATAGAGAAGAACTTAAACTTTCTGCTAAAAACAGAACAAACAGAAAAACGAATATATAAATTTTCTTTTGTATGTTGAACATCATATTCACCTCTATTCAGAAACGGACTGGGCCGGGATTAAAACTGGAGATAGCATCTCAATACCCCGTTGCTGAGAGACTTCCCGATTCCTCGGATCCAAAACAACCGTTGTTTGAGCCTTTGCTTTTATCTGGTTTACTAATGAATTATTACTATGCCAAGGGACGGTAAATATAACAGGCTTTTGTAGATTAAGGAAAATATTATTTATTTCCCTTTCAAAATCACGACAAAATAACTGCATTCCACCAATCTCATCTATTATAATCACATCTTCCTCTATACACGCTCTTTGCAAATTTGGAATTACGAATTGACATATATTGGCAACATTAATAGCGTATGGAGTATCCTTGAATGATACGTAATTACTACGACGACTACCAGGAATTCGAGCCTTCAGAGCGGCAATTTCACAGGAGTCAGATCCAAATCTTGAAGAATGAGATCTAGCGACAAAACCGGAGCGTTTACGATCTGATCCTCTTGTTTCTTCTGTTATGATGCCTCCAACACTAATCTGGCTCCCCCTCAAAAACTCTAGGAGTCTTTGCGTAAATGTACTTTTACCTGATGATGGCAATCCAGTTACAACAAAAACTTTGTTGAAAGGTCTGTATCTCATCTCTTCTGGCGGACAAACCATGGATGCAAACCTTGCGATCCCAAAAGTTTTCACGTCCTCCTCTCTAAGCTCAGAAGAAAACAAATCCAAATTAATTGGTCTATCTGATATTGAAGGAATTTCAGCCTTGGCGATTTCAACAAATCCTTGTTTGTCTGCTGGCGCTATATCGCAGTCGTCGTAAACGTTAACGCAGAAGTCAAATATGTCGTACCTTCCTGCTGTATTTACTGCTAATAATGCGACCGCGTGAGCAATATCTCTTATGAACGCAGAACTTTCATCGTTTCTACCATTTACACCATATTCAAATAATTTCCTTATACTACACCTCTGATTTCTAGCTTGTGCTCGTACAGATTCGACTCCCGCTATCTGAGCAATAGTCATATGCCTTCCATCGCTTAATCTTCTAACCCTTTGTAATCCGCCCATCCCAATGTCTCTGTCGTATTCTTGAATCAACTGACCATCCCTTATAACTCCGCAACCGACTCCATTAGATAAATTTATAACCCCTAAAGAATCGGCTGGAGTTTTGTTGAGTAACCAAAAGCCTCCAAATGAGAAAGCTTGGAATCTATTAAGCATTGCGACTGGAATTGCAAATTGAGATTCCAATGTTCGTTTTACTGGACACTGAGCAGCTCCATGCTGCAATATTATTGTCCCTTCTCTAACCTCACCTTTTGTGCAAATTCCCAAGCAACCAGGTGGGATTTCTCTTGTGTTGCAAATTCTCAAAGCTTCATTCGCGATAGAACTACAACCCACATCTAATTGTTCATAACGTACGTCGGGGAGCCCATGAATAATCTCCATTGTCGTTGGATCCAGGATCGCCCCTGTAATAACTTTTGTCACTATAGAGATAGCAATAAGTGCACCGCTCATAAAAATACCTCCTACAAAAAACTATCGAAAGAAAAGAGGATTGCTTTTCTTCGCCTCAATGTGTTGCTTACATGTTGATTTATGGGTTTCTGTTGGTATCCTTTCTACGTTAATACCGGCATCCGATAAAGAATTTACCTTTTTGCGGCTATCCGTGTATAATTTTATATCATTACAGCCCAATTCTTTTAAAATTAAAGCTACTCCCTTGTAATCCCGGATATCGTAGTTATAGTCATCCGCCTTATAAAGAAGTTTAGCGGCAGATACGGTATCTATTGGTTTTGTTGTGTGTATCCGACCTGTTCCACCTTGTTTATAAATTTCAGTTTCAGCCTTTGGAGCAAAGCCGAATCCTCTACCATCGTGGCAAGGCACATGAAGAACTATTCCCTCGCCATTAGCAACATACTTCGATATAAAATCAAAAAATTGATCTGCGCAATCACATGAATCATCATCGTAAATTTGTCCTCCGGCGCATCCTGAATCAACTCTCACAAAAATTTTACGATTTTTCAGTAGTGACAAATCACTGTTTTTACTTATGATATAGTATATTTTCCAGGGGTCTCTACATATAAAAACTTTAGTAATATAAAGGGAACAAATCTTATCCTTAATTTTAGATTGTACTTTTACCGGCGAGGCAAAAGCGATTTGTTGATCTTTCTTTGCCGGGGGGGGGGGGGGGGGCTCGCAACATCGAATAAAGCAATCGCGGTATTTATATTCTCCACCCCCGGTTCAACAATGTACA
>JAISFY010000013.1 GCA_031263345.1 Holosporales bacterium
TTTTGCCAAGACATATTCCGAGAATTTATTGCGAAGATCTGAGGCGAGAGTTAATTGAGTTACCGAAAGATTGTTACCTACACATATCTTCAGTCCTGAAATTGAAGACGAGAGCAGAAGTAATAGCTTTTAATAGAAGTGACGGAGAGTGGTTATGTAGCATCGATTCGATTACGAAACATTTAGTAATCGTTCGAAGAAAGTACCTTTTGCGAAGTTATCAATCGGGGTTGCAAAAAAAAATTGGATTGGCCTTTAGTCCAATTAAACCACACAATACGGGACTAATTATCGAAAAGTGTACTGAGCTTGGCGTGACAGATTTTTGGCCAATTATAACTAAATTTACGAATTACACATTTAAACATCAAAAAATGGAAGTTACCGCGAAGAGTGCGGTGGAGCAGTGTGGGAGACTCGATATTCCGGTCTTACATCAAGAAACATCTTTCGAAAGTTTTGTGAATGCTTTACCGGCCGATTTTATGTGGATTTCGGCGATGGAGCGACTGGGAAAGCAATACCAATCGATTTTTAATATCGATACATCAAGTAATAATTGCGGATTTATAATTGGTCCAGAAGGCGGATTTTCCGAAATCGAAAGAAGCCGGTTATTAAGCCTTACTTTACCGATTACATTATCATCGAATATTTTGAGATCAGAAACGGCGGCTATAGCCTGTATTTTCAGCGTAGTTGCAAAATCTTTGTAAAAAAAACTGCATAACTCAAAAAAAGAGACGGTTTTCTGCGTTTTAATTTAGTATAATCCAACCAGTTTAAAATTTATGTGGCTGTACTCGTATGACCAGAATCGGTTGCTCCTCAAAATGGTGAGGCCTTGGGTAAAATAAAACTTCTCAGTGCTCAAATCGTTAATCAAATTGCAGCTGGAGAGATAATAGAGAGGCCGTACGCGGCCCTCAAAGAAGTCCTTGAAAACTCGATCGACGCTAATGCTAGGAATGTTAACATTTTCCTTAAACATAGTGGAAAGGCTAAAATTGTAGTTGAGGATGATGGAGATGGATTACTGTACGACGATCTGTCGATGTGTATTCAACGACATGCTACGTCGAAGCTTAATGGTACGAATCTATTCGAAATTAGAAGTTATGGTTTTAGGGGGGAGGCGCTGCCGTCGATCGCAGCAGTTAGTGATTTATCGATCGAATCGAATGGCTTTGGAATATCAGTAAATTTCTCGGAAATCTCAGACATTTTCCCTTCGAAAATTGCTCGAGGGACACTCGTTACGATCAAAAATTTATTTAATCGATTGCCAGCAAGATTAAAATTCTTGAAATCGGATACTGCTGAATTATCGGCCTGTATATCGATTATCGAGAACTTTGCCATTATAAATGATAATATAAATTTTACGCTGAGATCTGAGGATCGTAATGTATTGTCCTTCCAATCCGAATCCATCGAGAACAGGCTGGCGAGTATTTTTGGATCAGAAATATTGGAAAGATCTGTTTATTGTGAAGAATCGGATGATACCGTTTTGGTGAAGGGGTATCTCTTTCATCCGATTGATAGCAAGTATTCTCAGGATTTTCAAAGAATATTTGTGAACGGTAGACTCGTTAAGGATAAAATAATCTCTATGGCGATTCGAGATGCGTATCGTGATTTGATACCGAGCGGACGATTCGCTGCTGCCGTTCTATTTATTAAAATAGACCCGTTTTATATTGACGTTAATGTTTCTCCTACTAAATCTGAAGTTCGCTTCAGAGATCCAAAATATGTTCAAAAAATGGTAACAAATGCTATTAAAAGAAATCTTAAAAAATTCGATAGAATTGTGCTCAGTGATGGAGGCATCTTCGTTTCGAATGATTTGAATGAGCGTAATACAGAAGACTCTGATACGTGCCTTGAGCCGACAGTAATTGATTACTTAGTCGATCAGGATACTTTAAAAACTCAATTTCACAATAGCAGTAATTCTATTCTTTCGGGAATTAGTTTCGAAGAAAATATTAAGACGATACCAATCAATTCTGAATTCCAATCAAAAACATTCGAAAATCTGGATGAAGTTAATTTTTTTGGAACCCCAGTTTGTCAGATATTTAATTCGTACATCATTACCGAAATGGACGATTCAATTATCATAATCGATCAACACGCTGTTCATGAAAAAATAACACAAATGCGAATTATAAAAGATCTCGAAATCGGACGAAAACAGTATCTGATAACTCCAGGGAAAATCAAAATATCAGAGGAACAGAGTAGGAATTTTGAAGAATATGAAGCCGATCTTCAAAATTGTGGATTTGACATTATATTGGCTAGCAATCGGAAAGTACTGATAATTACGGCTATCCCGTCGGTTTTAGACGAAAGAACGGCGACTGAGTTCGTTAAGGAGGTGATTGAAACGGGAGAAAAATTAAAATTACCGGATGCCGTTCGGAGGAAAATAGCAGATATTGCCTGCCACAATAGCATTCGATTTGGTCGAAAAATGTCAATGATAGAAATGGAGGTATTACTTCGTCAAATGGCAGAAACGGACTCCATTCACCAATGTAATCACCACCGACCTAGCTTCGTCAAAATCACGAAGGCTCAAATGGAAACAATGTTTCACAGGAGATAGAATTTGCTGTTGTAATCAAAGTGAGAACCTCTGAAATGGGGGGAGGGGGCGATCCTTTCAAAGGTTATCTTTGGCAATAATAATCAAAAAAATTTTAGTCAGTATTATGTGAAAGAGTGAGAAAAGAGGTTATAGGGAACCCTCTTGGATAGGTGGCGTAAACCACACCGATTCCTAGTCCGATGTTAAGAGCTGCTTTTATCGCCAATAAGAAATTGCCTGAATGTTTATTTTGGTGGGATATGTGAGATTTTAATGAAATAGCTTCTTTAGAGTGTTCAATGGCTCCTTCAGAGTATCCACAAGCCCAAGCAGCAGTCCCTCTAGAATCCGGCTCATTGAAAATCTCGCGAACCTTATTTTGAATTTCTTGACGAGCCGGATCGTTACTTAGATCATCTGAGAAAAGGTGATTGATCGACGGTGGAGATTTCATAGCTAGGGCAGCGGCACGTCCAGCCTCGTACCTGCTTTGCAACTCAGATTGGTTCAAATCAAAAGGATTTAAGTTAGGTTCACTTTTCTTAGCTAAAGCTGTAACTATGTATGGAACGTGCTCGTTGGCAGCACCTGTAAAATATTCAGCTGGTATCATGGTAGCGCCAGCATGATGCAAATGAGCTATTATAAATCCAAGAATTGCAGTATGCCGTAATAATCTTTTCATAAAAAATCCTCCCTTAAATATGTTTAAACTAAATCTTATGATAGAATCGAATAAATATCAGTCTCGATGCTCGATAGTTGTCGATTCTATTTCGATGATTTACTCCCCATGCGATGTAGATTCCCCAACCTCAGTAGCTTCGCACAAAAAATTTGCTTTGGTCAAGATAGCTAATTCGTCTGTAAAAAATGATGCATCTTAAAAAATAAGGTAATTAAGTATAAAATTAGGTGATTCTATGAGAATTGGTTTTTTTGCATTATGCAGGATACTACGCATCCGATATTTAATGGCATTGAGACGTGTCTTAGTTACTCTCTTCTGAAAAGAGTAAAGTTATTCAGAAAATTATGTGGAGAACGGGTTATCGATTTACTTTTGCACATGCCGACTTACATCGTCGAGAAGATTTATTTGGAGCAGCTATCTAAGGAAAATGTTGGTCAAATAATAATAACGAAAATGTATGTTAATGGTATCGAGTATCCGGGTTTTCGTTCGAAGAGGCCTATTATAATCTCCGGGAGATGTGGAAAAGTTAACGCAGAAATTCTATTGTTTAATTATCATTCGTCATCGAGTTATATTAAATCTGCTTTCCCTGTCGGTTGCTATATTTTTATTAGCGGGAAACTTAGTCTTTCTTATGCAAATATTTTCCAATTTATTAATCCAGAAAAATTACCATCTCAAGCTATTGCATTGCGAAGTGCGGGATTCTTTAATATTTACCCTTTAATGGCGGGAATATTTCAGAATACCATTTATGCCGCGATGAAGGAGGCCCTGCGTCGTTTGGATGATGGGAAAATTGAAGACTGGCTATCAGATGATGTTTTACTCAAAAATAATTTTCCTCGATTCAAAGATGCATTAAAAGATGTCCATAACCCAAAGGGTGGGCATAAATTTGAGCTCGAAACGCAAGCGAGGAAGCGGCTATGCTTTGATGAAATTTTGGCTGAGCAAATAAATATTAGGTTATTTCAGCCAAAAGGACATCCTTCATTTGCAATAAAGAATGGTAGGCTATTGATTAAGAAGTTACTAAGTATCTTGGATTTCGAGTTAACAGAATCACAGAATAAGGTGTTATTCGAGGTTTTAAATGATATGGAATCCAGTCGAGGAACGCTAAGGCTAATTCAGGGAGATGTTGGCTGCGGTAAGACGATCGTTGCAATTTTAGCTGCGCTCTATGCCATCGAAAGCGGTTACCAGTGCGCTTTATTGGTTCCAACCGAAATTTTAGCACGGCAACATTTTAGGGGGATTTCAGGCTATTTTACCAGACTTGGAATAATGTCTGATGTTTTGACGGCTGCCGAAACTGGTAAAACGAGGAGGGGGATTCTCGAAAGGGTTGAGACTGGAAGCACGAAGATGCTGGTCGGGACACATGCGATCATCACCGATCAGGTCACATTTAAAAATTTGGGACTGGTAATTATTGATGAGCAGCATCGTTTCGGAGTTGGCCAAAGGTTGAAATTGATTGGTAAAGGAGTCGCTCCACATATCATTAGTATGACGGCAACTCCGATCCCAAGGACTATGGTAATGGCCATGTACGGTGATATTGCCGTTTCTTCGATAACTGAAAAACCGAGGAACAGGACTGAAATTATAACGACAGCCATTCAGATGAACAAAATTCCTACAGTTATCGAATCGATCAGAAAGATTATTTCTAAAAATCAAAAAGTATATTGGGTGTGTCCTCTTATCGAGGAAAGTCTCAATACAGATTATACCTGCGTAATTAAGCGTTTTAGTTATTTGAAGGATTATTTCCATAATGATGTTCAAATGTTATATGGCAAAATGAAAACATCGGAAAAACAAGAAGTTTTTAAAAATTTCAAAGAGGGCAGAACACATATTTTAGTTTCGACGACTGTGATCGAAGTTGGAGTAGACGTTCCGGATGCAACCGTCATTGTCATTGAAAATGCCGAAAAATTTGGTTTAGCGCAGTTACACCAACTTCGTGGACGTGTCGGGCGAAGTAGTCTACAATCTTTTTGCGTTCTGATGTTCGATCCTAAGTTATCACAGATCGCCTTAGAAAGGATTCGAGTTATTAAAAATAGTAACGATGGGTTTTATATAGCGGAAAAGGATTTAATACTCAGAGGAGGGGGTGAAATCATGGGCACTAAGCAAAGTGGTCAGAAGAAATACAAAACTTTTGACGCTTACCTTCCGGAAAATCAGTTTGTCATTTACGAAACTCTAAAGCAGACTTCAAAACTTGCTTCCGAAATAGTTAATCAGAAGTTCGGAGAACAATATAAAATTTTTCTAGCAATTTATGCTTCGGAGAATCCTGTAAATATCAAGCAGTCATTTTAGAGAATGTGTTATAATGAGTATAGTCGGGCTTGAATTATATAGTAGTCATGGATAAGGGAATTATATCAAAGATTTTATGCTGCCTGATAGGAATTAGTTCATTTTCCTATATTGGTTTGAGGGTCGTTGGGCTCGTTAAGGAGAAGGATCTGTATATAGCAGTTAAAGGATTGTCCGATAGGGTTGTTGCTTCAGATGTTGCCGTTTGTCACGTGAGGATTTCTCGTGATACAGATCACCTTAAATCAGTTCAAGGTGATCGGCAGAAAGATAAAAAGCTCATTGTAAAGTTCTTAAAGGAGAAAGGTTTTGAAGAATCGGCGATTGAAGAAATGCCGACCAATGTCGAAAATAATTTCCGCTATTATGATAAGAGTAAGAGTAGATACAGTATTATTGATAATATTACAGTGAAGTCATCGAATGTCGAGCTAATAAAAAAGGCCGCTATTGAACTATTAGCGTATATGGACAGTAATGGAAGCGGAATCGTGACGTGCGATACGAAATATCGGTATACAAATATAAACGAGCTCAAACTCGAAATGATCAGGGAGGCTACAATTGATGCTCAAAATAGGGCCAAACAAATTGCAGAAACTGTTGGATCTAGTGTTATTAGACTACGTAATCTTGCGACCGGTCCATTTTCGATAGTATCAGCTGATTCATCGGCATCTAGTGATTATGATGACTACGAAGGGAGAGATTCTATAATGAAAAGGGTTCGTGTTGTTGTTCATAGCTCATTTAGCATTAAGTAACTGTTTTTTTTGAGAGCTAATTGGATAGATTTTTTTCTTTACGAGCGGCATATAGGAGGAGTTCAATATGGATAGTTATGGTCCACATATTGGGGCTCATTTATGGTATAATCTCTGACGGATTTATGCATTCTTTTCTTTTTCAGAAAATAGAATAGTGGACTCAAATAGTTTGAAAGTTCTTTTTACGTCACTACCCGGAAGATATGCTCATGCTTTGTTCGCTGAGGGAAAAAGGTCTTCATGTCTCGATGAAATTCTGAGTAATTTCGAAAAATTGGGAAAGTATTTTCAGAATGATAGACAGGCAAAAAAATTGATGACGAGTTGTTTTCTTAGCAAAAAGGATCTTAATGCTTGCTGGAATACTCTCGGGCAGTACTTGGGTTTTTGTCCGGTTTTTTTGTCGTTTATCAGGCAAGTTGTTAAAAATCACAGATTTAATATCATTAAAAGGATAAAATATATCTATCAAGTAGCTCTCGCAAAATACAGAAATAAACGTAGTGTTACTGTCTTGTCGGCGGTTGATCTTTTACCAGAGCAGAAAGACAGGATCGAAAAACTGGTTTACATAGCTCTTAATGAAAAGATTATAATAAATTACGATGTTGACGAAAGGATTTTGGGAGGTATAAAACTTAGGTCTGAGGAGCTGGACATTGATATTTCACTAGCATCTCAACTAAAGCAGTTAGTAAAGTATTTTAAGAGTATAAGATTGGGGCTCGATGTCAATGAAAATTAAAGCCACAGAGATTTCTGATTTATTACAAGAAAAAATTTCTGAATTTTCTTCTCATATTGAAGTTTCAGAGACTGGATATGTATTATCAGTCGGTGACGGTGTCGCCAGAATTTTTGGGTTAGAAAATGTTAAATCTGGTGAATTGGTTGAAATAATTTCATCTGGAGCTGGGCAGTCCATAAGAGCGATCGTTACGAACCTAGAAGCGGATAACGTTGGGGTTATCATCGTTGATGACGATTCGAAAGTCCGAGAGAAAGATGTGGTTAAAAGAACGTACTGTATCATTGATGTCGGAGTTGGAACTGGCCTTTTGGGTAGGGTCGTTGATGCTCTCGGAAATCCGCTAGATTTTGATGAGCCGATTGAAGGGCTTGTACATTACCCGATGGAAAGAGCGGCCCCGGGTATCATCGAGAGGCAGCCAATTTGCGAACCACTATTAACGGGAATTAGGATTGTTGATGCCCTTTTTCCGATCGGTAGAGGGCAGCGCGAGCTACTAATCGGGGATCGTCAAACCGGTAAATCGGCAGTCGCCATCGACGCAATAATCAATCAGAAGCAGTACAACGACTCATTGCCGAACGAGAAGAAGATGTATTGTATATATGTTGCGATCGGACAGAAAAGATCATCTGTCGCGAGGATAGTAAAGACTCTGCGAGATCGCGGTGCAATGGACTATACGATAATCGTGTCGGCGACCGCTTCAGATCCGGCTTCGATGCAATATATTGCCCCATATACGGCCTGTGCGATGGGAGAGTATTTCCGCGATAATGGGATGCATGCCTTAATCGTCTATGATGATTTGACGAAGCATGCCGTCGCATATCGACAAATGTCTCTCTTACTGAGGCGTCCTCCCGGACGTGAGGCTTTCCCAGGAGATATTTTTTATTTGCATTCCAGATTATTAGAAAGGGCAGGGAAGCTTTCTGACGAGTTGGGAGGGGGGTCGCTGACGGCTCTTCCAGTCATTGAAACACAGGCTGGGGATGTTGCTGCTTATATCCCGACTAATATCATTTCGATTACTGATGGACAATTGTTCTTTGAATCTGATTTATTTTATAAGGGGATTCGACCGGCAATTAATATTGGTGTATCTGTGAGCAGGGTCGGCTCGGCCGCTCAAACGAAGGCTATGAAGGCAGTATCCGGTAATATTAAGATAGAAATGGCGCAGTTTAACGAACTGGTATCTTTTGCTCAGTTCAGCAGTGACCTCGATATTGCGACCAAAAAACTTCTAGAAAATGGAGAGAAAATTATAGAAATTTTAAAACAACCTCAATACCAATCTCTCAGGAATTCCGAACATATAGTCATTTTGTATTTAGCGATGGCCAAACACCTTGGAGACATTGATGTAAAAAGGATTGGTACATTCGAAAAAGATTTCTTGGTGGCGTTAAATGCCAATCCTGAGATATTGAATGCCATCGATGAAAAAAATGCGTTGTCTGATGATGTGAAATCTCAAATCGATACATTCGTTACGAGCTTTAAAAAGCAGTGGGAAAGTCTCAATCGAGAACCAGTATAGCATGGAAAGTTTAAAGACCATAAAAAATAGAATTAGAACGATTAACAGCATTATGAAGGCAACGAATGCTATGAAGATGGTATCGATGGCTAAATTGGCAAAGATAAATAATTCTGGTAAATTCTCGAAGAAGTGTGGAGATGCGTTATTCGAGATGATCTCGAAGGCCGTTAGTGAGGCAATATTTAAAGATATACTTGATAGGGATTCCTGGCTCAATAGGCAGACCGGAAAAACTTTAATCATGGTGTTGTCGACTGATCAGGGATTTTGTGGTGCATTTCATCAATCCATAAATGAGACCGCGAAGAGAATTGTTGCTGAGCATAGCGGAAGCTACGTCGAGATTTTCGGGAAGAAGAGGTTGAATTCTATCAAAAGGTTAACGTCCGGATTTACTGAAAAGATTGACATTGGACGGATGATTAATGTTTCATTATTTTCTAAGGCAATCGCTGATATAGTTGTGAAATATGTTATTCACAATGACGTTGTGAATGTATTCGTTATCAGCGGTAAAATGAAGAATATGCTATCACAAAGTATCTTATGTACGAAGATTTTGCCGATCGAAAAAAGAGACGTTATCGATTCGGAGTATGTTAAAATCGACGGCTCTTGGCAAGATTTCATAAATGCTGCGCTTGGTATGTATATATCTAAGCTGTTCGTATCCATCGTAACAGAACATTTGATCGCAGAATACTCAGCAAGAGTAATGGCGATGGACAATTCTGTAAGGAATGCGAACTGTATACGGAATAGGCTAAGCATTTTGTACAATAATATAAGGCAATCGAAAATTACGCAAGAATTGACCGAAATCATTGCGAGTGTGGAGTGCGTTCAATAGGAAATGTGAGTGAAATATGAGTAAAGTAGCTGTAAGTAAAGATAAGACGATAATTCGAAGAAGAAAGAAAAATGTAGTTAAATCGGAGAGCGGTATAGTAACCCAAGTTATAGGGGCCGTTATCGATGTTTATTTTGAAGGTGAATTACCTTCCATACTTCATGCTTTGAAGCTAAAAATTGGTGATAATGAAAAAAATAGGCCATCCCTAGATGAAGAGAAGGCTGAGGAGCGTAGTGAGGTCGGTATTAGGTATATTACTCTAGAAGTTCTACAGCATATTGGTGAACGGGTTGTCAGAACGATTGCTATGTCTTCGACTGATGGCGTAGCCAGGGGAATGGAGGTTATTAATACGAAGGCCCCTATTAGTGTTCCAGTTGGCCGGGCGACTCTAGGCCGAGTCTTAAATGTCACTGGAGATCCTATCGATCACGGTCCTTCGATTAACGCAAGGACTTATTTCCCGATTCATCGCGATGCTCCAGCGTTTGCAGAGCAATCGACAAAAACGGAAGTACTCACTACCGGGATTAAGGTA
>JAISFY010000057.1 GCA_031263345.1 Holosporales bacterium
TTAGCGTTGCCTTAGATGGTAATGTGTTAGCGATCAAAAAAGGGGGAATTGAGAAGATTTACAATATTCCGGGGTGCCTTAAGGTTGAGAATACTAATGGCGTGATCGTTTTAACGCCGGTAATACTTGATCAATCTACCAGGGCTTTGTGGGGGACGTCTCAGCGAAATGTAAGTAATATAATGATTGGATTATCAGAGGGATTTAAAATCGAGCTTGAGATGGTTGGAGTCGGCTATAAGGCGGCCGTTAGTGGTAATAAGTTGACGATGCAGCTTGGTTTTAGCCATGATATTGTGTATGATATCCCAGATGGAATTACTATTGCTTGCCCGAAGCCTACGGCTATCATTGTTAATGGACACTGTAGGAAGCAGGTTGGTGACGTGGTTGCCGTCTTGAGGAGATTTAGACCTCCGGAACCGTATAAGGGGAAGGGCATAATGAAGGTTGGTGAGTTCGTGTACAGGAAGGAAGGGAAGAAGAAGTAATATGAGGACATCTGATCAACTGAGGCAAATTCGTAAGGTTCGGCAGCGTTTTAAGATTTCGAAGATAATAAACGGTCGGTATAGGTTGTTGGTTCACAGGACTAACAATAACATGTATGCTCAGATTTTGGATGAGGATGGTCGGAATACGGTTGTTCATATTTCAACACTATCGAAAGAAATTAAGGGCAGCATCAAGAATGGCGGAAATGAAGAGGCCGCCGCTTGCATCGGAAAGATGGTAGCGATCAAAGCGAAAGAGAAGAATATTACGAATGTTGTGTTTGATAGGTCTGGGTTTTTGTATCATGGAAGAATTAAGGTTCTCGCTGATAGTGCGAGAGAAAATGGTTTGAATTTCTAGTGTTAGGGTAGAATTGATATGATTCGAACGAACGAAAACAGGAGGAATAGCGAGGGGCAGGAGCATCTGATCGAGAAATTGGTCAGTGTTAGGCGAGTGACGAAAGTTGTCAAGGGCGGTAAGAACATGCGTTTTTCCGCGCTCGTTGTTGTCGGAGATGGCAATGGGCGAGTTGGATATGCTTCCGCTAAGGCTAGAGAGGTTCCTGATGCCGTAAAAAAGGCCGGAGAGAAGGCGAAGAAATCGATGATACGTGTTTCACTGAAGGAAAGGCGAACCATTCGGCATGATTCTTCTGCTCGAATTGGAGCTGGGCATGTCTTCCTGAGAATGGCCCCTCCTGGTACTGGAGTTATTGCCGGAGGCCCGATGCGAGCTGTCTTTGAAGCTTTAGGAGTTCAGGATATCGTGAGTAAGTCAGTGGGATCCGGGAACTATCATAACATGGTTCGAGCGACGTTCGTTGCTCTTCGTGGAGTTATTCCGCCGAAACGGATCGCAGCTAAACTTGATAAAAAATTGACCGAAATATTAGGAAGAAGAAAGACGGTTCAGAATAGATCGCCAGAAGATGGGGGTTCTGTATGACGACGAAGGTTGTTAATGAGAAAGTGAGGATCAGGCAAACGGGAAGCGTGATCAGGCGATGTGGAAAGCAGGCCTTGCATCTAAAAGCCCTCGGGCTTCGTGGAATTGGATCCGAGAAGGAGTTAGTTTTGAACGATTCGATATTAGGGTTAATAAAGAAGGTTCGTCATATGGTTAAGGTTATTTGATGGGTGAAATGTTATGTCTGATGAACTGAGATTGAACAATATACGAGATAATGGCAAGGCACGTCGCGGGGTTAAGCTCCTCGGGAGGGGTATAGGATCTGGGCTCGGAAAAACGTCTGGTAGAGGCGGAAAAGGCCAAACGGCCAGATCGGGCTGTAGCCTAAATGGATTTGAAGGTGGACAGACTCCATTGCATAGGCGTTTGCCGAAGAGGGGATTTGTTAACATTCATAGGCAAGAATTATATGAATTAGATTTTTTCAAGATTAACCGAATTGTGAAAAAAGGATTATTAGATAAAGATTCCGTAATCGATAGGGATTTTTTGATCAAGATAGGTTACATGTCTGCGCATATTAGTGGGGTTTCTTTGATTGCGAATGGGCGAGCGGAATCTCCAGTGAAGGTAAGCGTGACGAGATCTAGCGTAAAGGCTAGGGATATGCTAACGGCAGTTGGCGGAACTTTAGTAATGGAATGATTATGATGGGGATTGCATGGCGTCTGCGATAGAGCATTTAACTAAGAATTTCAGTTTTTCGTCTTTTAAGAAAGCTGAAGATCTGAAGAAACGAATTTGGTTTACACTATTTGTACTGATCGTTTATCGGCTTGGGACATATATTCCGTTGCCCAACATAAATCCGGAGGTCGTTGCCGAGTTTACGAGAAGTCATTCTGGCGGGCTTTTTGGTATTTTAGATTTGTATTCGGGTGGTGCTATCGGTCGTATGACCATTTTCTCACTCAATATTATGCCATACATTTCGGCGAGTATCATCGTTCAGCTCTTAACTTCTATGTCTCCGCAGCTTGAGGCTTTAAAGAAAGAAGGGGAAGCGGGTCGCAGGAAAATCAATCAGTATACCAGATATGGGACGGTTGCCCTGGCGATGATCCAAGGATATAGTGTTGCTATCGGCCTAGAAAGGATGACGGGGCATTCTGGGGGGGCAGTTATCGATCCTGGCTTTTTGTTTAGATTGACGACGATGACCAGCTTGACTGGGAGTACTCTTTTCATCATGTGGTTAGGAGAGCAGATATCTACGAGAGGGCTCGGAAATGGGTCATCCATTATAATTTATTCGGGAATTGTCGCTAACTTGCCGAGTTCTCTCTTGAATACTTTCGCTATGGGGAAGCAGGGAGCTATTTCGGTTGTGGCCTTATTTGGGCTATTAGTGATGATCGTAGTAGTTATTGCTTTTATCGTCTTTATGGAAAAGGCTAATAGAAAAATTCCTATTCAATATCCAAAACGCCAGACGATGGCAAACATGCCGGCACAGCAGCAGGGTTCTCACTTGCCGCTGAAATTGAACAATGCTGGTGTGATTCCTCCTATTTTTGCGTCCTGTATACTTTTATTGCCGATGACGATCGTTAGCTTCGGAGTGGCCGAACAGGATTCTTTTTTGGGGGCCTTCTCTAGAATTTTCAATCACGGGCAACCTCTTTATCTCGTGTGTTTTGCAGGAGCCATCGTGTTTTTTGCATTTTTTTATACGGCGATTATGTTTAATCCGAAGGATACGGCGGACAATTTGAAGAAGTCTGGAAGCTATATTCCAGGGATAAGACCAGGGGATGCGACGGCTGAGTATATCGATTCCATCCTCCTTCGTTTGACGTTGATAGGGGCCGTGTATTTGTGTGCTATATGTCTTCTTCCTGAGCTTATTCTGCTGAAGGTCGCCTTGCCATTCTATTTTGGCGGTACAAGCCTTTTAATCGTCGTTAACGTATCGGTCGATACGGTTGCTCAATTTCAGTCTCATTTGATAGCTCAGCAGTACGAGGGGCTATTCAAGCTAGGGCGGAGTAGAGGGCTCATATAATGTGGGTGATTTTGATTGGGGTTCCTGGATGTGGGAAAGGAACACAGTCTGGGTTTTTAGCTGATAATCACAAATTTGTTGTAATTTCAGTCGGTGATATATTAAGAAACAACAAGGAGAAGCTGGTGGCCGGTGACGGGAGAATGGTCGGAGAAATAATATCAGCTGGATCATTATTACCGGACGAGGTTATCGTAGATCTTGTTAGTAGTGAGCTAGAAAAAGTTGACCGCATTCGGGAAAGAGATGTATTGTTTGATGGTGTACCGAGAACGATCGGCCAGGCTCAGGTTATTGGAGAGTTGGTAAACAGTTTTGGAGCTAAGATTAGCCATGTCCTAAATTTTGAAGTTGATCACGATATAATTACCAAGAGACTTCTAGGTAGATACGAGTGTTCTGGGTGTGGTAGGATGTACAATGATTTTTTTTCGACGACGAAGATTGACGGTGTATGTGATGTTTGCGGTGAAAAAAGGTTTTGTAGAAGATCGGACGATAATGAGGAATCTCTGAAGAAAAGGTTAGCTGAGTATAACGCTAAGACGCTACCTCTGGTTGACTTCTATAGAGAGAGGTCGTTATTACATGGTGTGGATGCGTCACGATCTGTTGATGATGTAAGGAGCGATATAGAGGTGATTCTGAGTTTAGTGGAAAGGAATAAAGAGGAGAGGTAGACTGTGGCTCGCATTGCTGGTGTTAACATTCCAACTCAAAAGAGGGCGGTTATTGGGTTAACGTATATTTTCGGTATCGGATCATATAATGCGAGATGTATTATCGAAAAGGCTGGCATACCGTTGACAAGACGTGTTTTTGATCTAACAGATGCGGAAATATTAAAAATAAGGGAAATTATTGATAGAGATTACAAAGTTGAGGGAGATCTCAGGCGCCAGATTTCCATGAATATCAAAAGGGTAACTGATCTGGGGTGCTATAGGGGATTGCGCCACAGAAAGGGACTGCCGGTACGAGGGCAGAGGACTCATACGAATGCTAGGACGAGAAAGGGGAAGGCGGTTCCGATAGCAGGAAAGAAGATGGCAACGAGGTAGTTAATTTTTTTAGAGGAGATGAGAAGGGAATACCTATGGTGCAGAAGGCGGTTAGTAGGGTCAAGCGCAGCGAGCGTAAGAACGTTGTAAGTGCAGTGGTGCACATAAATGCTACCTTCAATAATACGATAATTACCGTAACTGATGAGGGGGGGAATACGATTGCTTCTGGATCTGGCGGAGTCGTTGGATTTAAAGGGGCAAGAAAATCGACTCCTTATGCTGCCCAGCTGGCAGCAGAAGATGCCGCTAGGAAGGCGGCTGAGCACGGTGTCAAGAATGTTCGGGTAGTGGTAAGGGGACCTGGATCCGGACGGGAAACGGCGATAAGATCGCTACAGTCCGTTGGCTTTACTGTGTCTGCAATTTCTGACGTGACTCCATTACCTCATAATGGGTGTAGGCCTCCAAAAGCCCGTAGGAATTGATCTGTTTGTTTTGTAATAATTTGTGGAGTTGTTGTAAGTGAATACCTGGCAATTACTAATAAAACCTGGTAAGGTCGATGTGAAGTATTGCGATCCCATACTACGAGATGGATTGATCGTGGTTGAACCTTTGGAGAGGGGGTTCGGTACGACCATAGGTAATGCTCTTCGACGAATTTTGTTATCATCGATAAGTGGAACGGCAATTACTTCCGTTAAAATAGATGGAGTAACACACGAGTTTTCCACTATTCCTGGCGTCATTGAGGATGTTACAGAAATAATCCTTAATCTCAAATCCCTGAGAATGAAGCTGTACTCCGATAAGGTCAGAAAGGTGACCGTCTCTGCTAGTGGCCCGAAGATTGTTCGGGCGGCTGATATTAATTGTGCTGCTGATATTGATGTAATGGATCCTGATCATGTAATCTGTTCACTTGAGGCCGGAGCTTCGATCAATATGGAATTGACTGTTAAAAATGGCAAAGGATACGTTCGTGCGGTTAATCACGAGGACAAGGGTAACGTCATTGGTCTCATATCGATCGATTCCATTTTTAGTCCTGTGCGGCTAGTCGATTTTAAAGTTGAGCAGACGAGGGTCGGGCAGAGGACGGATTACGATAAGCTACTACTGCGCATAAAAACTGATGGATCGATTCGTCCGGATGACGCGTTTAATCAGGCGAGCATAATTTTGAAAGATCATTTTTCCAGTTTTGTGAATTTTGATGAACATCAGGTTTATGAGGTGGAGGAAGAGAACGATGAGGTACCATTCAACAAGAATTTGCTAAAAAAGGTTGACGAGCTCGAGCTTTCCGTCAGATCTTCGAATTGCTTGAAAAATGAGAATATTTTCTACATAGGGGATTTGATCCAAAGGACGGAAAATGATATGCTAAGAACGCCCAACTTTGGACGAAAGTCATTGAATGAAATCAAGGAGTTGCTGGCCGGTATGGGACTATCGTTCGGCGCTAGTATCGATGGATGGCCGCCTGAGAATATAGATGAACTGGCCAGGAAATTCGATGACCAGTATGGTTAGTTGTTTGGAGTATCGATTTTATGAGACACGGATTCGCATATCGAAGGTTAAATCGGACGAGTTCACACAGAAAGGCCATGTTTAAGGCTCTGTCGTGTTCGTTATTGGAACATGAGCAAATCAGGACGACTCTTCCGAAGGCGAAGGAGCTACGTCCTATCGTTGAGAGGCTTATTACGATGGCTAGGAAGAATACGTTGCATGCCAGAAGGCTAGCACTGTCAAGATTACAAAGTGGTGATATTGTCAGGAAGTTGTTCGATGATATAGCTCCGAGATTTAAGGAAAGACCTGGAGGATATGTTAGAATTATGAAGGCGGGGTTTCGGTATGGAGATGCGGCTCCGATGGCATTGATTGAACTCGTCGATCGTAAAGTTTTTGTAAATAGCCACTATGGTGATCGGTTAGAATCTGATAAATGAAAATTTTCCTCGCTTTTTCTTTTGTTGTGTTACTCGTCTTTACGGCATGTGAGAGGATTGTGATTAATAGGGGATATACTGTCTATCTATCCGATTTTAGTAAGATAGCTATCGGAAAGGATACGGCTCAGTCCGTATTTTCTGACTTTGGTTCACCAACTATGAGATCTTCGGTAAGGAAAAAGGATGGAGAATATAGCTGGTACTATATTTCGAAAAAGATGGAAAAGAATGGATTTTTGGATCCAAAGGTTATCGATCAGAGGACGATAGTTGTTACCTTCGGAGGTGACGGTATCGTACGTTCCGTTAAAGAGAGTACTTATGAGAAGCCGGTACCGATCGTTAAGGAGAAGACGAAGACGGAAGGGAAAACTGGTGGGTTCGTTAGAGAGACTTTCGGAGGTCTCGGGAAGTACATGAAGAAGTACTTAGATAAAGGAAAGTAGGTAATTTGGAGTATAGGTATGGCCTCGTAGAATTACAGATGATGGCCGAGGAGTTGGCAGGAGCTGCCAGTTCTCCGTTCTCTTTCTTCCTAAGTGGCGAGGTCGGAACTGGCAAGACCACCTTCTCTCAATTTTTTATTCGTTCTATCTTAATTGATAAAAATCAAGTTATCACTAGTCCGACGTTCAATATCGTACAGATATATGAAACTATAAAGGGGCCAGTTTGGCACGTAGATCTATATCGGATCAAGGATTTTGATGAGATAAATGACCTTGGTCTGCTTGAGGCGCTGGACGAATCTATTTGTTTAATAGAATGGCCGGAACTGATCAAAGATATAGATTTACAATGCGCACATAAAGAAATCCAGTTTGATTTATGTTGCCTCTGAGTTTATACGGCAAAACGCTCTATTCTTGCATTACATGACAACAGTTTCTGATCGATATTTTCATATCCTCTGTCGATGTGATACAACCGGTTTACGATCGTCTCCCCTTTTGCCATGAGGCCAGCCAAAACGAGTGAAACGGATGCTCTTAAGTCTGTTGCCATCACTTGAGCACCGATCAATGTATTAATACCGGTAACAATGGCCGTTTTTCCGTGAATAGAGATATTGGCCCCCATTCTTGCTAGCTCTGGAACGTGCATAAATCTGTTTTCAAAAATATTTTCGGTAATTGACGACGTCCCATCACAGATTGTCATTAATGTCATAAATTGAGCTTGTAGATCGGTTGGAAACCCTGGGTAAGGAGCAGTTAATACATCGACAGATTTTATTTTTTTTTTTACTTCCGCTCTGTTAACTTCAATGTTATCAAAGCCATCAGATGTCTTTGAAACGATTTTACTATCGATTCCTGCGAGATGCAAGGTATCGAAGAACTGAGACAAATGATCATATTGACAATTTTTCAGAACGAGATTACCGTCGGTCACGGCGGCAGCGATTGCATAAGTCCCAGCTTCGATCCGATCTGGAATAATCTTGAAATTGGCACCATGAAGAGAATCGGTTCCGTGGATAGTAATTATTGAACTCCCGTGGCCATCAATATTGGCTCCCATTAAAATAAGCAAATCGGCAAGCGCTGTTATTTCAGGTTCCATGGCCGCATTGATGATCCGAGTTGTCCCCTTCGCTAGAGTGGCTGCCATGAGAACATTTTCGGTTCCAGTTACGGTCGAAAATGGGAAATGAACGTCAACACCAACGAGTCCGTTCGGAGCGGTCGCCTTAATATATCCATTATCGATAACAATACTAGCTCCCATCTGTTCGAGAGCACTGATATGTAAGTTTACCCCACGAGCACCGATGGCACAGCCTCCAGGTAAAGAAACGGATGCCCTATGATATCGGGCAATCAGAGGACCCAATACCAATATAGATGCCCTCATCTTTCGGACGAAATCGTACTGGGCATCGGTAGCGGTTATGTTTGGAGTACTCGCCGACAGGATATTCCCATCGAATCTTTCGATTTTCGTTCCGAGATGACACAGCAAATCGAGCATGGACCCAACATCGGACAAATTGGGCACATTCCTAAAGGTAACAGATTCATCCGTTAGCAAAGAAGCCGCAAGAGCCGGAAGGGTCAGATTCTTAGCTCCACTAATGGCAATTTCACCATACAGCGGGACACCTCCGGTAATCTTCATACACTGTAACACAGAAAAACAATTCCACCTGAAAAAAAACGGCACACTTATATATATAAGAACACTAAAGGAATTAGCTACAAAAAAAACCCTCCATTAAAACAGGAGGGCCATCCGTAGTCACCATCCTTAAAAAAGATGATGACTGAATTCTCGCCGTAGCTTGCTAAGCACAATTAGCAAACAGGATACAATAGCGGATAATTAAGAGCTAAAGCAACGAGAGACAGCAACAACTTGCAGTTCATAGCCTCACCCTCCAACGGAAACCCTTCGATGAGGAGTATACTCAAATCAATCACTAAGAGTCAATCATTTTTTTTAAAAATTATGAGAAATTTTTAAAATCTTATCCTAAATAGTTGAATCACTCCTGAATGTCCGAAAATTTTAATATATGGTTGATTTTTAAAACTTTATCATACAGTGTCTTTAAAAAATGGGTTTAATCAATTCCATTAAATCCGATCGCGACCAAATATAATTCTGATGATCGACTACGACTAGATTTCGGTTTAAAATGGGATACTTTATAAAAACATCTCCTTATATCGTCTAATGCATCTTTTTCAGTACCACCTTGAAATACTTTAATGACTAATGATCCACCAATTTTTAAATTTTTTTTTGAAAAATCAATTACTTCCTCGAGTATATTAATTATTCTCATGTGATCAACTTTCTTAATACCACATGTATTGGGGCACATATCACTCAATATTATATTAATTCCAATTTCCCCGACAACATTGACTATCCGATTTAGTGTACACTGATCCAGGAAGTTTCCCTGTATGAATTGTACGTTCGGAAGGGGAGCTATATCGATGATATCGACTGCAATGACATTGCGTGCTAGTTGCGAGGCTACCTGTGACCAGCCTCCAGGGGCAGCTCCCAAATCGAGAACTGTATCTTCGTTCTTGATAATTTTAAACTTTTTCTGGATTTCGAGTAGCTTGAAAGATGATCTCGTTCTATATCCCTGCTGTTTTGCGAGTGCTACGTATGGATCATTTATATGACGTTTAATCCAATTTTTTGATGATTGTTTCAGCGATTTATTAAACTGTTTCTGCTTCATTGTGAGCATATCATTGACGCCGCAATCATAGCGCTTTGAAGATCTGGAAATGCGGTCTTTAGTTGAAATGCTAAACTCTGTAGAATTAACGTTTTTTCAGCTGCAGATGGGTCTTTCGTTTTAATGGAGTAGTAAACGTAATAAGTACTCAATACATTAAGAAAATCTTCTGTCGTTTCGGCATTTTGCTTAGCAAAAATAGCTATTCCTTTATAATCAGAGTTTATAAGATTAACAATACGGCGTATATATTCCGTATCCAAATTCGGGATAGAGCGTTCGATATAATCCAATACGTTGGCACATTCGTAAGCACCCGGTTTTTGACTTTTAGCTTGAATTTTAATACATCTGGAACGAATGGTTGAAAGAATTGATTGCAAACTATTCGCCGTCATCACTACTATGGAATCTGTTGGCAATTCTTCTAATGTTTTTAAAATCGAATTGGATGCGTTTTTAGACATCTTTCCTGCACGTTCTATAATGACGGCCCTTCCTCCGTGTAATGTCGGTTTCTGAGATAAAAATTTAATGATTTCTCTCGTTTCGTCAATCGAAATGTCACTCTTTTCTGGAGAAACACCAATCCTCATAAAATTCGGATATGTATTGGCAAGGATGTGTTTTGTAGTATGCTCCGAAGACTCAGTATCGGAAGCATTGTCGATGATATGGTTAAACACAATTTTGTAGGCCATCGTTAGGCTACACTCTTTGTCTTGACCGTAAACGATGATACCTTGCCCACTTTTCGATGTGAACTTATCGATCATTACATTGCTCTCGCTTTGAATTAAGAATTGCCACTAGAAGTAGCATCAATAAGACTGTCAGTATTGTACCATTTTTATACCTAGAAAATATTGTGTTTTGATATTTCATTGGCATTGCATGTTCAATTTTCCCGATGGCATTCGTTTCAAGGTTTTTAATCACTCTTCCGTTACAATCGATAATGCAGGAAATTCCATTATTGGCGCATCGGGCAATGGCTTTGCCCTCCTCTATAGCCCTAAAACAGGTCGTTCGTAAATGTTGACTAGGACCATCGGAATCTTTAAACCAAGCATCGTTCGTAATATTTAAAATCCATGAACTTCCCTGATTATCTATAATTTCACCAGGGAAAACGATCTCATAGCATATGATAACATCAAATTGGTTGAATCCGGGTAATGAGATTGTCCTCGTTCGTTCTCCAGGTAAATAATTTATAATGCTGGGTACTACCTTCCGAAGACCGAAATCGAGTAGCCATTCGGGAATGAACTCTCCGAATGGCAGGAGATGTCTTTTGTCATATATCTGCAGTATTTTAGAATTTTTTCCAATAATCTTGAGACTATTAAATAGTTTTCTGTCTTGTGTGAATCGATCTGTTCCGGTTAGGACAAATACATCGTCTCGATCGATGAAAGGGCCGATTTCGTATTGGGCATCGAGTGGAATTCCAATTGCTGCCTCAGGCCATACGATTAATCTCTTCTCGGCAGCATTAAGGTTGGAAATTTCTAAATGTCTTGCAATACATTCTCTGATTTTCTCGCGATTCATTTTATCTTCCTGTGAAATCGATGGTTGAATAATCGAAATATTGTCCGTTTTACTCGGAATTATATAATCACCGTATAATTCGATTTTGTAAATTCCATATGAGATTATGATGCAAAATATCCCTAGACCATAAAAAACTGTTTTTTTATTAATTGAAAAGCAGATTGACAGTAGGAAAAAAAATGAAACTCCGTATACTCCAAAAATATCTGCTATTTGCGAAAAATACGGAATATCATACGTTACGTAGCCAATAAGATTCCATGGAAATCCGGTAAATAGCCATCCCCTTATATATTCACAAATTGTCCAAAAGATGGAAAAAAGAATTGAAAAATCAGTTTCAGTTTTTGAGAATCTTGTTGATAAAGTACAAGCCGTAGCTGGAAAGATCGATAAATAGATCACTAAGAGCAAGACGGCAACGTATCCATAAACTCCAAAGCCAACACATTTAAAAGCTTCAACTACCCAGAATAAAGTACTTCCAAAATATCCAAATCCAAACGCAAATCCTAGTAAGAAAGGATTTCTATATTTTTGATTTTTACATTTTTGTAAGGCGGATAACAAAACGTAAAACATCGGAATAACAAGAACTGGGTATGTATATCCTTTGCAAAAACATAAATTTGCTAATAATCCAGATATGAAAACATTAATCAGAGGGTAATTCAATAATAGACTAAACTTATTTAAAGTGATTGAGTTTTTCTTGAGCATCTTTTAGAAATTTTATAGCATGTTTCGTTATATCACCCAAATCATCACGATTTTTGGAAGCTTTGTCTAGGTAAAACACAGCCCTTCGCAAATCTCTCCTATTTTTTGCTGTTTGTAATAGGACAATTCCAGCATTAAATTGAGCTGGCCCAAATCCACATCTCGCCGCTCTTAAGTAGTAATATAATGCGCAATTCGTATTTCTTTCAAAAATATCTCCAGAATAAAATCCATCTCCTAGGGAATTCATAGCTTCGGGAGAGCCAAGGTTGGCGGCCAATGTTAAGTAATATCTCGCTTTCCACAAATCCTTTTGCAAGATGTTGTCTTCCAGGTATAGAGTGCCCAGGAGGTAAGCAGCATAAGCGTTACTCGCTGGCCGTTGTGCGGATTTCTTTAAATAATTTTCGACAACAGATGATGCATTTCTACTCGCCCAATTTAAAACATAATATCCGATAAATGAATTACCGGCAAAACAACTAGAAATTAGTATATATAAAGGAAAGGAAATATTAATAATTTTCATATTTTATTTAAGCTTCGAGGAGTTTTTTAGTCCTTTGATGTACATTTGGTATTTCTCATCTTGCGATAGTTGCGCATGTGGACCGAAGATAAATTTGTCATCTGTGAGATATAGAATTTTATTAGCATATATGAGAAACTTTGGGTTATTCGTAATAACAAGGATTGTCTTGCGCTTGGAAGCATGCCCAACGAACTCGATGAATGAATTCTCATCATCATCACTCTCGAACGTCTCTGGACTTTCAATTAATAAGAGTTTTGGATTTTGAATTGAAATCCTAGAAATTTGAATTTTAAACAACACATTTTGCGGAACGTTCAGTTTTCCAGTTTCGTGATCGAAGACTGAATGCTTTAGTATCGGAAATAATCCAATTTCTTCCGCTGTTGTAAAAAGTCTTTTATCGTCAATTCCGATTATTGCCAAGTTATCATAAATCGTTCCATCTATCAGGCAGAAATCTTGCTTGAAGATACCAATGACTGACCTAATTGACTCCGTTTTGATGTGATCAATCGAAGCCCCAGATATGTAAATATTGCCTGACTGTGGTTTATAGTATTTTAAGATTAATTCGAATATATATTCTCCGCAATTCATACTTTCGCCTGTGATCGCGATGGATTCGCCCGGCAGTACTGAAAATGACAAATTGTGTAATTTCCGATCGTTAGGCTTATCCTTCGTGAAGGTAGCCGGATCCTGAAAATATATTCCGTGAAATGCCAAAAAAATACCATTTCCATTTTTTACTGGCACCTTCTCATCATCATTATCATTTTTTGTTAGCAAATATTGATCTAACGTCTTAAGTTTAATATCTCGTATTTTTAGATATCTTAAGATCGAAACCACAAACATCGTATAAAAAAAGACAATAGGATAGAAAAAAGAATTGTTTGGTGATATATCGAGCATACTAGAAATCATGAAATCATCGTCGATGATATATAGAAAAAATACAAAACAGCATACAAGACACAAGTATGCAAGTATCTTCCAAGTAACGGAAGCAATAGATTTTTTAGTTTCATCGAAGATTTCTACTGCCCTATCTTCAAACTTGTCGGTTATGACCCGCGCTGCATTCCAATATTGAATCCCTTTTGTAGCGGCTGCAATTGATTTCATTACTTTATTTAATTCAATTTGATATCGCCTAATATCACAGGCCGATACCATGTTGTTCGCGAATTTTATTACGATGGTTATAATCGCGATGGAGATTAGTACAGGTAGTAGGATATTTATATTGATTAAACACGCCAAAACGACAATCGTTAAAAATATAGTAAAAAGTGGAATCGCAAATCCAAAAAGTTCAAATCGATAGTCTTCGATTTTGCATAAACTTGCGATATTCTCATTCAGTATTCTGCCAACTCTCTCCGTAGATAATTTTCGGAAATCTATTTCCAGTATGAAACGATTGAAATTTGTTAGCCAGAAAAGAGTCTTCTTTCTAATGAAGACGTTAGCAGTATACCAACATAGACTGACGGAAGCGACGGCTAAAAAGACCGACGAAACCCGGATGAAAAAGGAGACAGCTTTGTCATCAATTGTCAGAAATTCAGAGTGAAAAAACCAGAATACGCAAACGGGCAATATAGCAATAGGAAATAGGGTACCGAATAAAGTCATTAGCAAAAGAAGACGAAATGGTGGAGCCGAGGGGGATCGAACCCCTGACCTCTACAATGCCATTGTAGCGCTCTCCCAGCTGAGCTACGACCCCGCTTCGAGCGAAGGACCGACCGTTCCGATGCTACTGCATAGGCGATCTTCGTTCAAGTTGTTTTTTATGCTAATTATTACGGGCGTATACTTATATGCAATATAAGTATTGCAATAGATATATTTTACAATATTCAAGTATTGCACTATACTATACTTTGATATCATTATTCCGTTAATTAAGGTGATGAATGGTAAATCTGACCAGAATTGTACTAATGGGCTGTCTCTTCAATTCTCTTTATGCGGCTGAATTATCTATTGCAAAACGACCCGAACTCAGTTCGCATGACTCCATGGTATATTTACAAAATGATGCCTTCTCTTTGATAGAAAACACTTTCTGGGATTATGAAATCCCGATCGACCTTCATAACGAACGGAGTGATGCATTCAACTTTACTGCATTAGCATTTTATGCCACATCGTCATATTCACCATATCATTTACGAAAACTGATTGAAAAAAATATCGTTGGCAAAAGTCTGGATCGGGATAAAGATTTTTTCAAGGGAATATGCATTGCGCAGATTTATGGAGCGGTCGCATTTACGATGTATCAGCTGTTCGGTATCGGGTTATGGCGTAATTCAAATATTAGCGAGGCAGATATGTTGAGAAGGAATCTCAGTCAACAACTGCAATTTAGATATGGCCCGGAACGTGGGCCACGAATTAATAGGGCGATATATAATCTTGGGGCGATTTCTAGTGGAGATGATTGGATTTTAATATATCCGAGTGATATGGAAGTATTTCTTGGATATTTGGGTGAGATCGACCAACTACATTCTATACAAATTCAAAGCTCTCCCATCATACAACAACCGGTTGGTTCCGTTTTTCAATCGATTTTACAACTCGTATCTACTCAATTAGAAAATTTGTCTAAGATGGGATTTCTCTTTTAATGTGGATAAGTTTATATTATGCAATGGGCTAGTTAATGGTCGTTTTTTTTTAATATGAATAATGCATTACTGCTATGTATCTTGGACGGGTTTGGATACAAACCTGATCGATTCGGAAATGCTACACTATCGGCTGAGTTTATAACTAATTTGATGAGATCTAGTAGAACGATCTTCTTGAATGCATCAGGCGAATCTGTCGGTTTACCGGCTGGACAATGCGGAAATTCTGAGGTCGGGCATTTGACGATTGGAGCTGGTCGAATCCTAAAGCAGAAGCTTCCTCTAATTACGGATGCGATTAGTACTGGCAAATTAGATAATAACGCAAAGCTTAACAATTTTTTGAATACACTGGATGGCAATACTTGTCATGTTATGACCCTTTTTTCGAATGGTGGAGTACACTCAGATATTACTCACTTCTTCTGGGCAATCGATTACCTTCGCCAGAAAAATGTCGTCGTTAGAGCTCATTTGTTTTTGGACGGTCGAGATGTTGGATACAGGGATGCTCTCGGACTTTTAGGAGCAGCCCTCGAATCTGGTCGTTTAAAACTTTCTGAAATTGCCACAATTCAGGGGCGATTTTTTGCGATGGATAGAGATAATAGATGGGATCGTACTCAGCTAGCCTTTAATGCGATCGTTCGGGCTGAGGCCGATTATAGGACTGATGATCCAATCGTTCTGATTAGGAATTTCTACGATTTGGATGTTACTGATGAGGTAATTCCTCCGTTTATCGTTGCGAGCTATAAAGGTGCCTGCGTTAATGATGGGTTTTGGATGCTCAATTTTAGAACGGATAGAGTTAAGCAGATTCTAACAATGCTGCAAGGTAGTAATTTTAAAGTCTTGAATATGGTAAGTTGCGATGAGAAAATTGATTCAATGGCAGCTGTATTATTTGAGCAAAAAGAAGTAAAGAATACCCTTGGAGAAGTGATCGCAAGAAATGGCCTTAAACAACTAAGGGTGGCAGAAACTGAAAAATATGCCCATGTAACATACTTTTTTAATGGCGGGATGAATGTTATATATGAAGGCGAAGAACGGATTCTCATCCCGTCACCGGGGGTCAACGATTATTCGAAAACTCCGGATATGTCCGGCGAGCAGGTGTCACGAGAGGTAATTAAAGCGATGAAATTATCTAAATATGAAGTTATCATCGCAAATTTTGCAAATGCAGATATGGTTGGACATACTGGAAATTTTGAGGCGACGAAAAGTGCCTTAATATCCCTGGACTCTTATGTCCGAGACATCGTGATGGCAGCGCAACGATCCGGGTATACAGTCATTTTAACAGCCGATCATGGAAATGCAGAAAATATGATAAATGATGATAATTTGATGCATAAATCACACACTTGCTCGAAGGTGCCATTTATATTACTCTCACAGTCCCAGGATTTTCAATACGAGCGAGACGGAGGGCAGTTATCTGATATTGCCCCGACAATCCTCAACATTTTAGGAATTGACGTTCCGTACGGAATGACAGGTAGTAGTTTGATTTAAAAAAAAAGTCTCTAGATTTTTATTTGGCGTTGCGCCTAGAAAAAAAAGTCATGATCATATAAAATAAGCGTGTGAGATATATTCAGATAAACCGTTCAGTGTTATCTATGGCGTTGAGCTCATCAGGTTTTTGTTTTTTCAGAATTTCTATATTTTTATCGATGATCGCTTGGATGGTGGTCGTTTTGTTTGGGGTCTTAAAAAATGCTTTTTTATATAATATTCAGATTAATTCAGTAATTTTATTAAGTTTAATTTCTGGCATCATATTTATTTATTTTGGGATTTTTAAATACAATAGAGAATATTCGAAGCTGATGAAGTTTGATACATTACCCAAATCTGAAATAGCAAAATTGACTTTTTTACGACCGCTTAGTTTGTATATTTCCAGGAATAATAGAATCATTTCGCAGGCTAAATTACAGACCGTTTTAAGTAGCATTGAAGCCAGGATTGATAATTTTTCCGTAATACCGAAGTATATATCTGGGGTATTAGTTTTCCTCGGGCTTTTAGGAACGTTTTGGGGATTGTCACACACAATCAGCAATGTCGCGAACATAATTGATAATCTTGGAATTGAAAATGCGGATGCGGCCGGATCTTTCGGGAAGCTTAAGGACAGTCTCAAAATCCCTCTTTCGGGCATGGGAATCGCCTTTGGTTGTTCTCTTTTTGGTCTAACTGGGTCTCTTATCTTGGGCTTCCTGAACGTTAACTTCAAAAAGGTAGCCGATGCCTTTTTTGGAAAGGTCGAAGAATGGATAACGAAAAGTACTGTTAGCTTCGATGCTGTCGATAATGCTCAAGAATACCACGGTCAAATCTTTTCGATGGGGTTGCTCGAGAAGACGATCGAGACCGTATATGCCTTTCAGAATCAGTTAAGGGAACTGGATGATGATCGGTTAAACTTGGCCAATATGCAAAGCGAGACATATCAAAGAATTTTGAAAATTTCGGAGATTTTGGCAGCGAATCAAAATCTTGTTAAAGTCATGAACGAAAATCAGCTGGAATTTCAAAATACTGTAAGAAAAATGTCAGATACTTTCTGGCAAGATATATCCGATAAGCTTACGTCCATAAATAATACGCTGAGCTCGATTGCTCACAATTCCACTACGAATCGTGATTATGTAGTCGACAATCTTGGGAAAGATATCAGATTAATTTCTAAAACTCTTTCTTCGTTAATGAGGGATGACCAGTGAGCTCAGATTTTAGAGGGAAATTAAATTCGATTCTTGAGAAATATGAATCGATCGAAAAACAATTGAGCGAACGGGGAGACTTTGATCAAAAAGAGTATGTAAAATTGTCAAAGGAGTTATCTGAACTATCTGATATAGCAAAGGAAATAAGATTACTTTTTAGTAGGGAAAAAGATTTACGAGATAACATTGAAATTTTAGAATCGAGTGAAGATCAGGAGTTAAAAGAACTAGCTGAAGCCGAGATTTCTGATATCAGGGCGGCTATATCTGATATTGAGAACAGAATCAAAATTCTACTTTTACCGAAAGATATCGATGATGAAAAGGGAGCAATCCTGGAAATAAGAGCAGGAACGGGGGGAGATGAAGCCGGTCTCTTTGCTGCCGATCTGTTTAGGATGTATGAATTGTATGCCGTTGTGCAAGGATGGAATTTTGAAGTTTTGGAGTTTTCAGATAGTGGAATAGGGGCGATAAAAGAGGCGAGTGCGAGTATTTCTGGCAAAGGAGTATTTTCTAGATTGAAATTTGAATCCGGTGTGCACAGGGTTCAAAGGGTACCGGAAACGGAGGCGTCAGGTCGTATTCATACTTCCGCGGCAACCGTGGCCGTTTTACCCGAACCTGAAGAAGTTGATATTCAAATTGATGCAAAGGATCTTCTAATCGATACGTTTAGAGCCTCAGGGGCTGGTGGACAACACGTCAATAAAACGGACAGTGCCGTTCGAATTACTCACATCCCAACGGGAACGGTCGTAGCCGTTCAAGATGAAAGATCTCAACATAAAAATAAAGCTCGAGCCATGAAAATACTGCGCTCTAAGATTTATGAAAATGAAAAAACGAAGATGGAGTCGTCGAGATCGGAGGCGAGGAAGGATCAGGTAGGAACTGGGGATAGATCAGAGAGGATCCGAACGTATAACTTTCCTCAAGGAAGAGTAACAGACCATCGAATAAATTTGACGATTTATAAGTTGGAAAAAGTAATGGACGGCACCGCTCTCGATGAAGTTATTGAAAAGTTAATAGAATACTATCAAGCTGAAAAAATGAAGAACTTACATATAGGCGAATAAAATCAGTGAAATGGGAAAAGATACTCGGAGACACGTAGGATATTCTCCGAGTATTCGATCGGAGTTAGTCAAGCGACTCGAAGCTTCTTCCTACCGGAACTTCCGAGCCCAGTCGTTTTGGCTATAACACTTCGCCTCCTAGCATAGTTTGGGGAAACGACAGGATAATCTAGAGGTAATCCCCACCGTTCTTTATACTGCTCGATCGTCATTCCATATACAGTGCTTAAATGCCTCTTAAGCATTTGCAGCTTCTTACCATCCTCTAAACATACGATATAGCCATCATAAACGGATTCTTCAATTGGAACAGCCGGTGTTAATGACGGTTTGTTCCTAACATTGCTAGCTTCCCTTCTAACATCGACTACTGCCAGGAATAGTTTTTTCAAAACTGACCCGATCTCATCGATCGAAACGGGATTGTTAGACATATACGCTGAGGCTAACTCGATTGTGAGATCAAGGATCGCATCCTGTGACATCTCATCCTGCACTGTCAAATTCTCGGACTTCTCCATCGCTGAATTCTCCCATCTAAAAAATACAAATTCACCACTCATAGTGTTGTATTATACAAAAAAGTGCAATGCAACAAAAAAGTAACTAATACATCAACTTTCATCACAGATCTTTATATAGTGTAAAAATATCATGTTAATATTGGATAGATATGGAAGTTAAATTGATTTTGCTAAGTTCTTTAAATTCTAAGTTTGAAAAATTTAAAAAAACTAGTCTATTTGAAATAAAATTATACTAAAAAGATGGATCACGCACTTATGATCGGTTGCTTCTGTGATGGTGATAGTTATTATAAATGATTATTTAGTATGATGTCCATTTTTAATTTATTTTTTTTGCACTTTATTTTTTTGCTGTAGTTAATCTTAAGTGGGGTTGAGTACCCATGGTAATGTTGACAAGTTGATTATCTAGATGTATAACAAGGCAGCGTAACTGTTCGAATCAAGATCATTTTATAGACGACGGAAGGGAGACGATACGTAGCGTGAGTAGCAGGAAGGTTATGGTTATTCTGGGAATAGCGCTTATTTCTGGCGGTTTCGCCGTGTATAAGCATCTACTAGGCTCTAATCAATCGTTTATGTATGCTGGAACTTTGGATACGACGAAGGTTACCATTTCATCAAAGGTGGCTACCGATATTATATACTTCCCGAATGAAGAGGGGGACCGAGTTAAAAAGGGGGATGCGGTTGCTAAGTTAAATGACGAGCATTTTAGGATAGCATCTCAGCAGGTAGATGCTGATTTTGAGAGGTGCCGTGTTCTTAGGAAAGGAAAGGTCATTTCTCAAGCTGATTTTGATAAGATCAAAAGAGCAAAAGAGGAAAATGATTTAAGTATTAGGAATTGCGAAGTAAAAGCACCGATTGACGGAATAATCGTTACAAAATTTAAACAATGTGGTGAGTATCTTAGTCCAGGATCCAGTATAGTCTCCATTGTTAATCCAAGTAATATTTGGGCATATTTTTACGTTCCGTACGATATAGTTTATAAACTTAAGGTTGGAGATGAAGTTAACGGTTTTCTGCAAGAGGCTTCTGGAAAAGTGTTTAAAGGGATTATCGTAAAGATTAATGAGGAAGCTGAATTTACCCCTAAGAATGTTCAAACGAGAGAAGAGAGAACTCGGCTGATATTTGGGGTTAAAGTTCGTTTTGAAAATAAGGATCTAGAATTAAAACCTGGAATGACCGTGGAGACTGATTTTGCCCAGTAATCGAGGTGTTGCCATCAAAATTCAAGATTTAAGAAAAAGTTTTGGAAAAGTTAAAGCACTTGATGGAATTTCGATCAATTTTGCCCCAGGAATACTTCACGGAATAATAGGGCCAGCTGGCGCTGGGAAAACGACTCTCCTTAGGTTAATGTTGTCTCTTTTAGAAAAGGATAATGGAAGTATTAATTATTATATCGACGGGAAGGAAGTTGAATTTGAAAGTATTATGCCGGATTCGGCATATATGCCAGAAAAGCAGAGCCTATACGCTGATCTTTCAATCGAAGAGCATTTGAAGTTTTTTGCGAGCATGTACGGATTGGATCATCAGACGTATCTCGATAGATCGCGTAATCTTCTCGAAATGACTAGGTTAGGCAAGTTTCTTGGCAGACAAACCGGAAAATTATCCGGTGGGATGTATAAAAAAGTTGGACTGATGTGTGCTCTACTGAGGGCTCCGAGGATTATGTTACTAGATGAACCAACAAACGGAGTTGATCCGATAAGTCGCCGAGAATTTTGGGATATTCTCAATGATTCGACGAAGAACTATATTACGGTTATAATGACGACGGCGTATATGGATGAGGCTGAAAGGTGTGAATGTGTTCACCTTTTGGAGGGAGGGCACGTTATAGGAAGTGGGGAACCGAGATTCCTTTTAGAATCTGCTTCAGTCGAAAATTTTGATGAATTTTTTATCAAAAGAGATAAAGGGAATGGATAACTTCGTCGTGATCGTCAATCACTTGTACGTTAAGTTCGGTAATTTTTATGCTGTCAGTGATGTTAGTTTTTCTGTTAGATGCGGTGAAATTTTTGGTTTTCTTGGAGCAAATGGTGCCGGGAAAACGACTACCATTCGGGTTCTGTGTGGCCTTATCGTACCAACATCCGGGGAAGTAATAATCGATTCTGAATACTTTATCAAAGGCAAAGAGAATCGTATTAAACAAAAAGTTGGGTATATGTCTCAGAAATTTACTCTATACGATGATTTGTCGATCGAAGAAAATTTAGATTTTACAGCCGCTTTGAGGCAGATTCCAGCCGATGTTTATTCAGCAAGGAAAAAACAGCTCTTCGAGTTTATAGGTTTTAATAAAAGTTCAGATATAATTATTGCTGATCTGCCGGGAGGGCAAAAGCAGGAGATTGCTCTCATTGCTTCCATTTTACACGATCCGCAAATAGTCTTTCTCGATGAGCCGACGGCCGGAGTTGCTCCAGCTTCTCGAATGAGATTCTGGGATCTGGTTAAAAAACTTTCCCAAACGGGAAAGACGATTTTTGTAACAACTCATTACATGGATGAAGCGGAACATTGCAATAGAATTGCTCTAATGAGGACTGGAGAATTGATAGCTCTTGATACTCCAGAAAATTTAAAAAAAAATACATATCAGAAGCAAATCTATTTACTTACACCAAAGGATAAAAATTGTCAGGGAGTTCTTATAAATCGGGCACAGGAATATTTTTCAATGTTTGAGCCGTATGGGCGGCATTTTCATGCTATCGTGAGGGATGATATTACTGAGGAGAAAGTGGTTGGCATTGTTACCGATATATGTTTCGTAAAAAAAATTGAGCCATCGTTGGAGGATGTTTTTGTAAAACTCGTGGAAGAAGGCATAACTCAATGATTTTCAATTTAACTCGATTTGCTGCAATTTTTAAAAAAGAATATATGCATATTTCGAGAGATCCGTTTACGATTATATTTTCGATGCTTCTTCCATTAATTATAGTTATAATTCTCGGTAATTCTGTCGAATTTAATCTAAATGAAATAGCAGCAGTTGCTGTTGATCACGATAAAACGAGTGAATCGAAAAGGTTGATAGAAGCCTTCGGTAGTTCCAACTACTTTAAGGTATATTACGAAGATTCTCTGGGCAAAGCTTTCGATGAGATCGTAAAAGAAAATGCTAAAGTAGAGCTATTTATTCCACCCGGTTTCGGAAAGAATATAATCGACGGTAAATGTCCGAATGTGCAAATTCTCCTCGATGGGGCTGACAATTCA
>JAISFY010000086.1 GCA_031263345.1 Holosporales bacterium
ACTTTAATACAGTACTTGCCATCCGGCTTTAATTCGGCCGGGGTTATTTCCGTTTTTTCAGGGCTACTTCCAGTAAGTTCCCCAATTTTGGCAACTAAGGCAACGACTTGTTTGTGTGATAGAAATCCTTCATCTCCAGCGGATAATTTTATTTTTACAACCCCGTCTTCAGAAATGATTTCATAGGCTCCCCCAATTTTTGGTACCTTAAAATTCTCCAGTTTTATCAATCCGGCAGCATACAAGTGTTTCATTACTTCTTTCGCTTCATCTTGCGTCAATTTTCCATTCCCGGATCCATTTTTAACACCACTTCCAAACCTGGTAACGGCAAGCCCATCATTTCCGGGAAGACTACCGTACAAATTGATGTAATTGGCATACGCCATCTGAAATTCATGAATATCGTTAGCAATTGACTGGAATCGCGCTGACTCTATTAGGTCCCTTCCTTTCATTATTGCTCCTGCCAAAATTCCAACTATTAACAAAACAATCGATATCTCGACCAATGAAAACCCTGGTAGCCTCTTTCGGAATAAGCTCCGTACCTTGTACATCCCATCAATCCATTACTTGTGAGATATACTAATTACTTCCTTCCTCTGATTTTTTCATCTGTCTTCCCATCAACTCTGTGAATGTATTCGTAAAATTAGCCACTACTTCCTTTAACTCTGATAACTCTTTACGAATGTCATCATTGTGCTTTTTATCAGCCTCTTTGGGTTTCTTTTCAACATCATCTTTATCATCATTATTTACATCGTCAGACTCAGATTTTGATTCTTCATTTTTTTCCTCACGCTTTTTATCTCTGTCACTATCTACTCGATCGTCTTTATCCTTGGAATCGTCTTTTTTTGTATCCATTCCTTTTTGAAGTGTTTCTAACTGTCTTTTGAGTTTAGCTACTTTTCCTTCTAATTCACTAAGTCTTTTATCGAACGCTTTCGTTTTTTTCGTATTCTCTCCTGAACCCCCTGATAAATCTGGCGAATTAGTTAAAATTTCTTCTTCAAGCTGTTTGGCCTCAGAATTGATTTCCGCAAGTGCGGATTCAATTGCACCAACCTTCTCTCTGATTCTTCCGAGACCAGCCAACAAATCTTCCACGGAATTGGCAAAACTTAATGAAATACAAAAAATTGAAACTGCAAAAATTCTATATATAAAACGAAGCATGGCAATTTCCTCCCCATCACTATGTCTATATTATAACATATATTATGTTATACGGTCAACAAGGGCCTATTGATCATCAACCGCTTGCTCCAGGATACGATCCATATCCATCCGTACCCTCCTTCCTGAAATGGCAGATTTTTCTTTCGCTTCTATAGGCTTATTATCATCGGTGTTCTTTTTAGGCTTCAGGGTAGCGAGATTTTTTGCTGTCTGTGGCTCAGATTTTGCGTTATCCTTATCCGGAGGAATATTTTGGATATCCAAATTTATCGACTCTATATTTTCCTCGGTTTCCTGTTCGTTTTCAGCAATTATTTTATTCTCTTTGTCATTTTGTATTAAATCTTCTTTCGCAGCATCATCCAACCTACTAATAACTTTATCTGTTACGAAATTCATTAAACTCTCTCTTTTCAAAGTTGATAAGTGTGATACGATCATATCCTGCAGTTTATCTGGTAGGATCAAAATGACAAAATTTGAAACTGCAGAAATAATCGGATGAGAATTCGAACGCTTAACACAGTCCGGAGTGTCCATCCAGATATACTGCAATAACACTATATCTAGGGCAGCCAGCAGAACGGCAGCTCTCACGATACCAAAAATCCCTCCAAGAGCTTTGTCTGTCGTGTTAAGGCCGCTCTTCTTAACACAATTCGAAAAGAAGTAATTCAATAAACTTAACAAGGTTAAAAACACTATAAAAAGAACGCAAGAAGTTACAAAATCGGCAATCAATCCATGACTGATGTAAGACCTAGCAATACCCTTTACATGAGGAAAGAATAGGATGGTCAAATAAGTACCCCCTATCCACGAGATAACCGAAAAAATCTCGCGAGTTGCCCCTCTGATCCATCCGATAACGAATGAAATGAAAACACAGAATCCGACAAAAGTATCAATCGTTACGTGACTAAACTGTTCCATTTGAGATGAAAAATTTACACAATAAAACCTTCGAACTATTCAAATTCGGCCGATAGCCGTACATATCAATCACATTCAATTGGCTACCTCCTTTTTCAGTGGTGACTTATTGATTCCTTTCGTCTTTTTCCCAGCACGGGAGCCAGACATGTAAACATATACCACCGGTATTACAAATATTGTAAACATCGTTCCAATTGTCATTCCTCCCGCAATAACGACTCCCAAAGGTATTCTAATTTCACAGCCAGCTCCTCGAGCAAAAGCCAGAGGGATCGCTCCAAGAACCATAGCAAACGTCGTCATCAATATCGGTCTCAAGCGCATTAAGGCGGCCTTTTTAACAGCCTCAATCGGCTTTAATCCCTGCTCAACTAATTTGTTCGCAAAATCAACAATCAGTATGCCATGCTTCGTGATAAGTCCAATTAATGTCAAAAACCCGATATTGGAGAACATATTAATTGTACCATTTTTAACACAGGCTAGGGTTAGAATACCTCCAACTAAGGTCAATGGGACCGTTAGCATAATTATAAATGGATCTTTCCAGCTTTCAAATTGGGCAGCCATAACGAGATAAATAAAGCTTAGAGCGAGCATAAAGATTAAGAACATCGTGTTAGCTTCTGTCAAATACCTCTTCGTCTCACCGATGAATTCGATAAATACATCGCTCGGCAAAACTCTGTGAGCAATTTCACGGATAACCTCTATTGCCTCCCCAAGAGACGTTTTATCATTTAGGATCGGTATAACCGTATCCTTGAAAACTTTTCGGGATGCGCCTT
>JAISFY010000016.1 GCA_031263345.1 Holosporales bacterium
ATATTATCGATCGTTGGCCCATTTAAAAACTCTCTCACAATCGTTTTGATCTCAAACGAATATGGGATATAACCAAGTCCAGAGGCATATACCACAAGACAACCCAAAATGATATATATCAGGTACGGAGTAAAACCTCGCATAAACATCCTGAGGATAATTAGTGGCAGCAAAAATGCTACGCAGTAAATCATATCGTCGGCTTTGACATTTTTCAAATTATCCCGCAGGAGATTGAAATTCTCTAAGATCCCCTGTGTTGATTGTATAGAATCAATTCCTAAAATGTATTGTAGTTGATTAAAAATAATCGCGATAAGAACATAGCAAGAAGTAGCGGCAAGAAATGCATATGATATATGTTTCATGATGCTACTCATCCTCGAGATTCCAAATAGAATCAATATCGCCGAAACGAATAGGGCAGTAAATAGGAGCCCCTTATACTGATATTTTGCCAGTATCTCGAAGGTAATCACACACAGAGGCAAGGAAACGCAGGCTATTTGATATTTAGATCCACCAAAAACGGCAGAAACGGCCGCCGCCACGGCACATGAAATTATGCCCTGAATCGGGGATTCACCACAAAAAAAGGCTAGAGAAAAGGCAATCGGGAATAACAGTAAGAAAATCTTAAACCCTGCGAGGATATCGTTCAAGAAAAAACCGAAGGAATATCGATCGGTATATAAATTCAATAAAGATGGGCATAATCCGACTCTTCTTATAACGCTAAGTTGATTCGAAAATCTCCGACCTATTTTCACGTAAGGAAGTCCATACTATCCCCTCCTCGGGATTCTACAATCAAATGGTTAATTATTCGTTTATTATTAACAATAGACAGGTAATGTTAACCCAATTCATGTGGTATACTCGATTTTTTACAGGATGAGGAGCGGAGGCGATTCTTTTCCTTCGCGAGTCTCGGGCCAAGCAGTTACCCAGATAGCATCCATTCAGTTTTTTTAGTTCGCTACTTCGTCCAATAATTACGTGATTGCGGCTAAAGTTTTTTCATTTTGTCTCTAATTTTCCCGAAAAAATGGGCAGGCTTTTGATTAGATCCATTATCCAGTATCGGTTTCTCTGGGTCAGGAATCTCCTGAGCCATATCCTTTACCGTGTTCGTTAATTCCACGGGCTGTTGAGATTCCTCGGATGCCTCAGGAATATGTTTCCTAGCCCTCCTTGGGCGGCGCCTTTTAACAGGTGCTGATGCTGGTTCTGGTTCCGCTGAAGCCACGGGAGGCTGAGCCTCCGGTCTTTTTCTCCTTACTCTTCTTCGTCGTTCAGATGGTGCGGTATTTTGTGGGGTTTCCTCAGCTTCGCTTGGCGTCATCTCTTTATCCTGTCTAAACTCTTTGACGACTATTTTACATTCAGAGGATTCTAGAGATTGATTCCCGATTACTTCTATCGAGACATTGTAAGTTCCCTCCATTTCGGTGACGATTTTCCTTTTCTGATTGAGGATATATAGATCAACTCCTGGAGCAACCTCGACGACGATCGATTTACTCTTCCCATCTAACAAAGAGACCTCAACCTGCCTTATAACCGACAACGCGATGGATTCGGGGGACAGAACTTTGCCCAGCCCGGCACAGTGCTTACATTTCGTGCAGCTCGCATCGGTAAAGCTCATCCTGAGTCTCTGCCTCGAAAGCTCTAACAAACCGAACTGCGAAATCTTTCCGATTTGTACATTCGATTGATCCTGTTTCATGACTTCACGCATCCTACGCTCGACCTTACTGATCGACAATTGATCTGTCATATCGATAAAATCTATCACTATGATCCCGGCGATATCGCGCAATTTAAGCTGTCTTGCAATCTCGGTTACGGCCTCGAGATTCGTTTTGACGGCCGTCCCATTGATATCCTTCTCACTTTTCGATTTCCCTGAATTGACATCGATCGCCGTCAAAGCCTCGGTAATCCCTATTATGATCGATCCACCCGATGGAAGTGGAACAACTGGATCCAAAATTTCTTTAATTTTTTCCTCGATATCGTAAGAATGAAATAGTGGAATCGGGTTATTTTCGTATAACTTAATCTTTTTAACATGGCTCGGAGTAAATAATTTCATGAACGTTTTGGCTTCCTTATACGCTCCGGCCCCCTGAATCATGATCTCATGCATCGTCCTGCGATACAGATCACGAATCGATCGCTTCACGACATTTCCTTCCTCATAAATCAATGATGGAGTCTTCGCGTTGATCCGTTTTTCCTTGATTTCGTTCCACAATCTGAAAAGATAATCCAGATCTCGTTTTATCTCCTGTTTATTGCAGCTCTCTCCGGCCGTTCGGACGATACATCCCATACCATCCGGCAGGTCGAGGGATTCGATGATTTCCCTCAGCCTGACTTTCTCGGTAGCATCCAACCTCTTCGAAACACCTGGCCCCTTGTTCTTTGGAGAATTCGGTATGAGGACGCAATATCTTCCCGGAAGACTAATAAAGGTCGTAAAGAAAGCACACTTATTTCCACGGACCTCCTTCTCAGCCTGGACTAGGACGATCTGCTTCGTCGAGATTACATTCTGTATTTTGAAATGCTTCGGTAATCCGCGCAATGGATTGGATCGTTTTTCTTCATCGTCTTCGGATTCGATTTGCTGCCCTCCTCCGTTTACCGATGTTGGACGCGGATTGTTCTTATTGAAATATTCATAATGAATTTCGGAGAGAGGTAAAAACCCGTGCTTTTCGGCACCATAATCTATAAAGGCGGCCTGAATGGACGGCTCAATCCTGACGATCTTCGCGAGATAGATATTCCCCTTAATCGGTCGTCTATCCGAATGTTCAACCTCGAAATTCTCCAATTTCCCGTTTTCATCCAGGATCGCGATTCGCGTTTCATCTTCATATCGAGCATCGATTAATAGTCTTCCTGACATCTCAACAAAACCCCAACCAAAAATCGCTACCAAAAATCAAAGGGTGGCACCGACACATATAACTGCTATATCAAATCCGATGCGTATGGCCCCAACTCTTCACGAGAAATCTCGGCCAATACAACGCATCATGTACGCAT
>JAISFY010000018.1 GCA_031263345.1 Holosporales bacterium
CCCAAGGCACTGGATAAATTTTTCTGCAGCGGCGAAAAGTTAGTATTTTACGTTGGGTTTGATCCAACGGCAAAAAGCCTACACGTTGGGCATTTGCTATGGATCAAATTAGTCGAAAAATTACAAAGGGCTGGTCATAAGCCGATTATAATATGCGGTGGTGCAACAGGTAAAATTGGCGATCCAACATGGAAAAGTAAGCAACGAGTTATGATAAATGAGAAAATAATCTCGGAGAATACTGAATTGATTTTAGAGAAATTAGGTCAGTTAATAAACTTCAAAATTGGCGGAAATCCAGCAAGGTTGCTAAATAATTATACCTGGCTTTCAAAGCTTAATTATCTAGACTTTTTGCGAGATTTTGGACCTTTATTTTCGGTTAACAAAATGTTGGCAATGGATAGTGTTTGTAACAGACTCGAAATGCAGCAGCATCTCAGTTTTCTGGAATTTAATTATATGTTACTTCAAGCTTACGATTTCTTACACCTCTTTGAGCATTACGATTGTAAGATACAGATTGGTGGAGCCGATCAGTGGGCCAATATGATTTCTGGCATCGATCTGATTAGGCGTAAGACTGGAGAACAGGCGGTTGGGTTATCACTTCCACTTCTTACGACCTCTAATGGGGGGAAAATGGGAAAAACGAATGAAGGAACTATTTGGCTCAATCAAAATCTAACCAGTCCTTTTAATTTCTGGCATTATTGGAGAAATGTTGATGATCATGATGTCGTAAAGTTTTTGAAGTTATTTACCATACTTTCACCGGCTGAAGCCGATGAAACAATAGGGCTAATCAGCTCCGATAAGATAAATAAATGGAAGATTCTTTTGGCCGATAAGATAACTACGTTCGTCCATCCGGGGGCCGATTTGGATGAGATTAAGTCGATGACATTAGGAATTGATTTAAATTTGGATACACCAATGCAGTTAGAAGATGTCTTAGTATTAGCAAATTTAGCTGAAAGTAAAACGGCATCGAAAAGATTAATCGATGGAGGAGGAGTTAAAATCGATGGAATTACTGCAACCAATTACAAGCAGATTATCAAGTGTGATACTCTTATATCGGTTGGCAAAAAAAAGCTCATAAGAATCTGTAAAAAACAAGAACCATTCTAACAATCATCACTTGTATGACAGTCAGGATGCTTGAGACATCACCACCTGTTAGATTAATTCTTGTCTATTGCATTTAATCTTATAGCTGGGATTTGTAATTATGAGGTAGGATTATGAGATTCGAAAGAGGTCTATTATATTAATAACTATAAAAATAATCAAAAATACAAAAAAAATAATGCGCTTTACTATTGTATTTTGATTCCAATGACGAAGGATATACATCAAGATGATATATGCTAACGGGAAAGTCCCAAGGGGGGCATTTAGCATGGTATCATCCAATATCCCCGACACGACAGCAATAATATTTGTTGGAGTGTGATGACTAAAAAGGGAAGTTGCGACGATCGGGATAGTCGTCAGAGGCAATATGTACGGCGGCACAATTTGAACGATACAGTAATTTAAAAAACTAGCCCCCAAGCATAAAAAAATAATGCATACTTGAAATGTAGTTATCCTAAATTTTCTACCTATCATTTTAACTTTCGTAACAGAATCGATACCCACTCATCAAGATATATTCTATTTGTCTGTACAAATTTAAGTCTGGAATAATACTCAATGATTTCATCCTCCTGGTTTAAAATAAATCCCGAAATTATTATATATCCTCCCATTTTTAGAATATCAAAAAAGTCTTCGCACATATCAATCAACGGCTGTTTCAAAATATTACACAATACCAGGTCGAACTTCCCGTGTGGTACAGTCGATGCGGTAAGAGCCGTACCAAAGACGTCATTCGCGGTGTAATTATCTTGCGCTATTTTCGTTGCCTCTCGGTCTATATCGACCCCCATCAACTCAGCCCCTTTCCAAATTTTCGCTGCACAAATCCCCAAAATACCAGTTCCACACCCCATGTCCAAAATACTTAACTGCTCATGGTTAAGTTGTCCACTTTTCTCAAGCTCGACTAGGTTCAGTAAACACGCCTTTGTGGTCTGGTGATGTCCGCTTCCAAATGCAAGAGCTGACTTTATTTGGATCGGAATTAAATTAAGATTATTAGAATCTTTGCATAAAATCTCGTTAAAAATATAAAACTTGCCGCAAGATATTGGCTGCAATTTTTTCACATAGAAATCCACCCAATCCTCATCAGATAACTCTGAGATTTCACATCCAGTAGCCTCCACCTCAAGCCTGGTTAACAAAAGTTGTTGAAACTCACTCGCATCTGCCTTAGACTTAAACAGAACCTCCACATCAAACCGATTCGCAATCGAAAAGCCATTTTCGTCATTTCGTTGCGAGAACCCAGATTCTGTATTTTCGAATACGGAAAGATTATCACAATCTAGCTCCTCAACGAGCATCTCGATCGCCTCTAAGGCATCATAACAAACGGAAAATTTCAGAGAAACCATCGACGCTATGGGAAATGGATGATGGAGCGGACGATGGGAATCGGACCCACACTGCAAGCTTGGGAAGCTTGAGTTCTACCATTGAACTACGCCCGCCTGTGCAATACCAAATTCTATAACAAAATTAGAAATTAACAACATAAAAAAGTTACCAAAATTAATTCATCATGTTCATTATTGATAATCCGCCTTCTGGATGAATGAAGTCTGAACTTCTCCAGATTTCAAATTCCTCAATTCGTATGGGCCAAATTTATAACGAATGAGACGATTCACCATTATCCCAAAATGACCAAATAATTTTCTAATTTCTCTATTTTTGCCCTCATGTAAAATACAATCAACCCAATAATTTAAACAATTAATACCAGAGTTATGAGACAATTTTTTTATAATCATCGGTCTGTATCTTACGCCATTTACTATCGTTCCATTTCGTAAATTTTTGATAATCGTCTGATCAATTTTCCCAAAAATCCTAACATTATAACAACGTTCCCAGGCCGTTCGTGGGGACTCTGCATATCGTGCAAATTCGCCGCTATTTGTAAGGATCAGTAATCCTTCCGAGTTCAAATCGAGCCTTCCCACCGATATAACTCTTCCATTTATCTTCGTTTTTAAATCATCAAATATTGTCTTTCGTCCCATCTTATCGTGATGAGTTACAATCAACCCCTTCGGCTTATAGTACAACCAAACTCTGGCATTGATATCGGATGAACGGAAAAAATATTCGATACCGCGGACCGAAATCAAGTCTCCATCGATGATCCCGCTCCCCAATTCATTGCATACAGTTCCATTTATTTGTATATCGCCAGAAATTATCAGCTTATCTGCTTCCCGCCTCGAGCACACTCCAAGCATCGTCAAAGCTTTGTTCAACCTCGTCTTCGATGACATTCCTCTTCCCAGTACTGCGCATTTTCCCAAAAAACTTCCTCAGAATACTAGAACATCGTTCCTCCTGAATTCCACCAATAATCCTCGGCTTTACCATCGAATGATCGAACAGCCTGATCGTATGGGCAATGGCGCCGCATTTTGTATCATATGCACCAAAAAAGATATCCCTCATACGTACCTTTTCGATAGCGGCCGAACAAAAAGCACACGGCTCCAGAGTGACGTATAGACTCGCCTTATCCAAATACCTTACCCCGAGTTTCTTTAAGGCCTCGCTGATAGCGACAAACTCAGCATGCCGCCACGGGATTCCGGAAGTTTCAACATCGTTCGTCGAAATCGCAACAATTTTCCCTTCGAATACGATTGCTGCAGCAACAGGGACCTCTCCATTACGACATTCCTCTGCCATTTCGATAACGGCATTCATAAATGGTGATCTAAACATGACATATCAAAGAGAAAGAGAGTCCGAACGGGAGAATGAGAAATGGCGGGAGAGACGGGACTTGAACCCGCGGCCTCCGGCGTGACAGGCCGGCGCTCTAACCAACTGAGCTACTCCCCCAAAACCTAAAAAAAGCCTCGGTTTAATCGAAACGACTAACCGCTCCTTCATTTTACTTTGTTCATTCTATCATCGGCTAATTTTTAATGTCAAACAGAACATCCTCAGTTATCATACTCTAACCCCCCTTTTTTCCCGGTACTTTGCCGGACAGCGGATGACACTTATCGTAAGTATCGGTAACAAGTCGTTGAGTTACGTCAGTATATACCTGAGTCGAAGAGATCGACGAATGCCCTAATAATTCCTGAATACTTCTCAGATCATCAGAGGTTTCCATCAAATGCGTTGCGCAACTGTGCCTAAGGGCATGAGGTGTTACCGTCTCTGGTAACCCCAGCCACTTTCGGATATCCTGAAACAATTTCTGGACAGATGAAGGTGATAGCTTTCCCCCAAATCGATTGACGAATAGGTACTTTGCGTTCGGGAAAATAGATACAGAGAGATAATCTTCTATAATCTTTTTGATCTTGTGGAGCAGGGGAACGGTGCGCATTTTCCCTCCCTTACCATAAATTGGTAAAAATCCAGAAGTATTATCGAAATCTGCTCTCTTTAAGCTAAGTGCCTCACTAACCCGAAGCCCCACAGAATATATAAGGACAAACAAAGCTTCGTCACGTTTTATTATCCAGTTAGTTTTCTTTATTATCTCTACCGATGTTATCAATCTGTCGATATCCTCAATAGAAATCGGTCTCGGTAATGATTTTTGAAATTTCGGATTTTTAATAGATAGTATAGAGGTGTACTCAATTATTTCTTTTTGAATACACCATCTCATAAAACACTTGAGGGCAGCCAATCCCCTTGTTATACTTCGAGGAGTATTACCATTATTACGGCGCCACATGACCCAGGCCCTAACGGAGCGTACATCCATCTCGATAACCTCTTTAGTCGTTACCGTTTCCCCCAAGTAGGTGCGTAAGAAACTCATTAACCGTCTTAAATCAGAAACGTAAGAAGTAACGGTATTACTTGATAATCCACTACCGTTCCTCATATCGAATGCCCAAGTCGACAACACAACAAAAACACGTACTAAAAACACCCAGCGAAGAGTAGTGTC
>JAISFY010000045.1 GCA_031263345.1 Holosporales bacterium
TACCATTAGAAGTAGTAACAATATAACCATTGGCAGAAATGATAACTCCAGATTTTACGGCAGGATGAGGTGCTCGTGAGTCAGTTTCCTCGAGAAAAACCGAATTGAATACCCTCTTATCACTGGATTTGCAGCCAGGTGGTATCATATACAGCAGCACGACTGCATCAACACTTTGTGCAACTACTTTCCTCATTACCTCCAAATTCATTGGAGATAGGAAGTTAGACTTTTTTGTTGTAGCATGAGTAACAGACCAGATGCTAACTAGCAGCAGTATGGTGATCGATTTTAAAATCCCACCAATCATGGCGTTTAACCGGCCCTAGCCGGAAGATTGGTAACAAGCCTAATTGAAGCCGTTAATTCCTCCATCTGGAAATGAGGTCTGAGATATATTACGGCCTTATAAGATCCTGGCGATCCAGGAACATCATATACATCTATCCGTCCCTCTCGCAGAGGATAGGCAGCCTTTACGTTCGCTGGAGCATCATCATTTAAAAGGATGTAAGCCGAAAGCCAGTTATTCAAATATGTTTCAACATTCTCTTTCGTCAGGAACACACCAATCTTATCTCTCATTATGACTTTGATGTAGTGGGCAAATCTAGAGGCGGCAAGAAGATATGTTATCCTAGCCGAAATAGATGCATTAGCGTTAGCATCATCCAAATTATAGATCTTCGGTTTCTGAGTAGTCTGACATCCAAAAAAGACAGCGAAGTCCGTCCCCTTACAGTAACACACCGAAATGAAACCCAGATCACTCAACTCCTTTTCGCGCCGATCGGTAATGGCAACTTCTGTGGGACATTTAACAGCTTTATCCCCTTCTAATGTTTTAAAAATGTATGTCGGTAATCCTTCAACGACACCTCCTCCTTCGACTCCCCTTATAGCAGCCGTCCATTTATATAGAGCAAAAGCATTCGTTATCCGTTGAGCCATAGCATATACCGGATTGCCCCAGCAAAATCTATCCGTATTCCCGATCCCAACATCCTCTGTAAAATTAAATTCTGCGACCGGCAGTGTACTTGGACCATACGGTAGTCTCATCAAGATCCTCGGTAAAAGGATGGTAACGTAACGAGAATCCTCCGAATTACGAAATGAATTCCACTTTATGTAGTCAGGAGATTCAAAAAGTTTCGACAAATCTCTTGGTAACGGCATATCTTCAAACTTATCGAGATTAAAAAAGAGTGAAGAAACTGATGTTATGAACGGAGTATGAGCTGCGGCCGCTAGCCCAGATATATGTTCCAAGAATAATATGTCTTGCGGATGGTTAGTAAATGCAAAATCTCCAATTAGACATGAATACGGTGAGCCACCGAATGTCCCATACTCCTCTTCATAAATTTTCTTAAATAGAGCGCTCTGATCAAATTCGATAGCCTTCGTTAGATCATCACGGAGATCTTGTAATGAAGTATTCAGCACTCTAATCTTGAGGCTAGAACTCGTCTCCGTATTCATTACGAAGTAATATAATCCTCGCCACGAGCCTTCTAATTTCTGAAAATCTGGATGATGTAAAACCTCATTAATCTGCGATGAAAGAAGCTCATCAATCTCCACAATCCTGCGCATCAAAAATTGCACAATCCCACTATCAGATGGAGGTTCAGTTAATGCCTTTAACTCGGTAACCAAACTAGACAACAGTTCTATGGCAAATTCTTCCTGCTCTGGAAATCTAGCCATCTTTCTTTCGTGAAGGAGGATATCAAGAATGCTCGCTTCTTCTGGAACAACAATTACTTCATCGGACATTCTATTTCTCCAACAACATCACTCTGCAGCCGATTCTTCAACAGCTTCCGGAGCGCTAGGTGCCTGCTCATCAAAACGATCATCCAGCTCTTTCTTCAATTTCTCCAAATTATCATTATTCTTCATAATCTGAGTTAGTAAAGCTTCGAGAGCATCATTCCCATCCATTTTCGCGATGAGGTTTTTTAGGGCATTTCTTTTGGTGTAAAGTACAGCCAAACTGGGGATATTTTTCGCCAAATTCTGAGGTGCAAAATCTTCCATACTTTCGAATGATAGTTCAATACTCATTTCTGGAACATCTTCAGAAAGCCTATTCTGAACCCTAATAACTAACCTAGGATTGATAATGGCCATCATTTCTCCGAAGTTATCACGATCCACCTCGACGAATTTCCTGTTTTTCATTACCGGAAGCGGTATTTCCGGATTGCCAGACAAATCCGCTAAAACACCAACAACGAAAGGTAATTCTCTTTTTTCAATGGCATCGCCAATTTCGACGTCATAAGTTATATGGACCCTCGGCTTTCTTACCCTGCTAAGCGTATGCTGCCTACTTTCCGCCATAAACGAACTTCCTCGCCTTCAAAAAAAGATTCTATATAAGTTATATTACTATCGCCAGATTAAAACAAAAAATCTTTAAAATTAGTTAATATCTCTAACAAAATCTTTATGCTGAAGAGAATAAATTATATCAGACTTACGAATGCCAATCAGGAATATTTGCGTTATATGAAAAAAAGTGTTACAATTAAACAAATGAGGAAATTAATATTTTGGAGAAGAGCTAAAGTGAGAATACAAAAAATAGCAGCGATTATGATCGTTGGCTTAATATGTGAAGTCTCTAACGCTAATTCCGTCGCGAATCAGGCTCCTGCAGGTCCCTCCGTAGGTTTCGACAAAGCCTCTGGACATCGCGTAGGTAAAAAACGTGGCTCCCATAAAATGCATCCTATACCCCAGCAACAAATAGCAACAGACGTAGCGACTATCAGTCCGGAGGCAGCTATAGCAACAGCTGTACTAGCCCGATTGAAAGAGATCTCACAACGACGAAAAGCTGACGCAGCATCACAACAAACTGACATAGTGATAACGTTTAACCCTTCTGAAGCAAAGGTCGTGAAAAAAGGCGTGACATGTTATCTGAAATGTTTGGCTGGTAAGCAATGTTGGCAAGGTGGAATACAGCACCCATTCAGCTTCCATCGAAGGGGGCATGCTCCCATGGGCCCTCACCACCGAGGACCGCATCCTCGTCGGAGGTAGTTCCCAGCGCCGCATTATAGACACAGATGCTCAAATGGGGAAGCCTAGAGTTGATGCTTCTGGGCCTCTCCACCCCCCCCTTTTGGCCAGGAGCTTTCTCCTCAACGCCTCAGGGCTTCGACCGGATCTAAATTCGAGGCTTTGGTGGCTGGGTATAATGTCGCAATGAAACAGAGTACTAGCGAAAATAGCACAATTCCTACGACCTCTCGCCAGTCCGTTTGAGATGGTATTTGAGACAGGTAATAGATCTCCTCGCTGAATAGATTCGTATTTGATATCTTTTCGAGAACTCCTTTAATTTGATCGATATTAAGAGATACGAGGAGGCCGAGGCCGAGACCGGTTGCTGTACCGAAGGTGCCGATCGATGCTCCGATATAAAAAAATATTCGGAGAATAGTTTTCCTGGTAGCGCCGAAAGTTCTGAGAATTGCAATATCTCGTGTTTTACTGTTCGTCAACATCGTGAGTCCAGAAATAATATTAAAAATGGCAACTATGATGATAATGCTTAATATCAGTGTCATAACATTTTTTTCAACCACAACCGCATGAAAAATGCTAGCATCCGAATGTTTCCAATCCAATACGAAAAACTGATCTCCGAGAGTTTCTACTAGCTGATCTGTTGTCGATGAAACGGAATCCGCTCCTCGGATGAACACCTCTATCTGGGTTACCATATTTTCATAACTAAAAAATGATTGAGCCTCCTCCAGTGGCATCATTAAAATATTCTTATCATATTCGTTCATACCGACTTCAAAGACACCTGATATTTCAAAAATATCCTCCTTCGGAAAGGTGCCAAATGGAGTTATAATTCCATCTGGGAAATATAATCGAATTTTATCCCCAACCTTGAGCCTCAGAGATTCCGCCATCCTCTTCCCAATCATCACATGCTGCCCCTGAAAAAATTTCAATGAGCCGTATTTGATATTTGCAGACACAAGTTTTTTCGATTGTAAATCTGACTTGCTGATGCCGTGGACGATGACCCCTCTCGCATCTCCACTCGCCATCAATACTACCTGCTTTTCGATTTGAGGTACGACAATCGCTACTTCAGTATTACTTCGTTTAATTTTATCGACTACCGTTTTATAGTCATCGATGCCAACTGACTTGGCATTGGTCACCACAATATGTCCCTTCATTCCTACGATCTTATCGATAAGTTCAGCTCTGAAACCGTTCATAACAGACGTAACGACAATCAGTGTCGCCACTCCTAAGACAATTCCCAAAAACGAAAACCATGAAACGACATACGCGAAACCAGCTCCTTTTCCAGGATGCAAGTATCGCCTCATAATAAAAATTTCCATCAATTGCTTATCGTAATAAAGATATGGCTTTGTCTCTGAGAACGACATCCTCTGGATAACAGTAATTTAAGACCGCTCTGCATCGCTCTTCCAAAAAATCAAGATCGAGAGTCTTACTACTGATCAAATCCACCCTCCTTTTCAGGATTTCTAAATCTGCGAGCTTCTTTCGCAGGATCATATTCCTTTCTTTAACTTGCCCCCTAACCTTTACGTAGGATATAAGCCCATTCTCACCAGTTACGGAATGGAAAATCAGGTATACGAACGCCATAATAACAAACGCAACCCTGTAAGCAAGCTTTACACTATTTGGAAGACCAACAAAACGCCCGAACAGACTCACTCTTACACACATATACAAAAGGTTCGCGACTCAGCCGAAAGAATCGCAAACCTAACAAAAAAAATGACAAACTTAAATAAAACTATGACTATGGCTCAACGGTAGTAACCGTACGGCGGTTCTTCGCATGAGCCATCTCATCCGTCCCAGTATCGACAACTCTCTCCTTTCCATAGGATACCGTAGAAATCCTCGTTCCATCAACTCCGGAAGACTGGAGTGCCCTGGAAACAGAGTTAGCGCGCGCCTCACCGAGGGCCATGTTGTACTCGCCCGTACCACGAACGTCAGTATGTCCGGCAACGCTGATCCTCGTACCACTATACGTCCTCAGCCAGCAAGCCTGTGCTTCGACACGCTTCTTCGCCGATTCAGTTAGAGTTGAGTCGTCAAAATTGAAGTAAACCGTCTGTGGAACATTGTTAGCAAAGTCATCCGCGCTCCCTTGTGTAACGGCAGCATTGTTATTACCACCATCTCCTATAGGACACGTTCTGTTACAAGCGGCAGCTAGTATAGCAGCAGAAGCTGAAATGGCCACCACCAAAATCCTCATTTGGTTCATAATCCTGTCCGTCCTTTGAAAAGTTAAAACAATTTCTATATGGTTCAGTTTATCAGATTTCATGCTTTCATTTAAAGCTCTGATCGCTATATTATGCTTCATAACCTTAAATTGCTCGCTATCTGCAGCTTTTTTGCAACACAAACACTTCCCCTAATTTAACTACCAAAAAAATTGTTTTTTCGAAATTACTATAAATCAGCCAAATATACTCTTTTTCTCACTAAATTCATCAGAAGTTAATCGTGATATTGCGACAATCGAATGTATTAAATCGTTCGTTTTATAAACTTTATTTACATTCCATCTATCGATAAATTTCTTATTGATTTTTTTATATTTGCTTGAATACCATACGATGAAAGGAATATCGAACATCGCGGGAGTCGATAGAGATTCAACATGCGAATGCGGGCTATCCTGCGCCTCGGTAACGTCCTCCCCGTGATCAGAGAAGTATAACACGAACGCATCATCATCCAACTTTTTTACCATATCGATCACACTCTTTAGAATATAATCTGTATATAGTATGGAATTATTATACTGTGCGACATTAACAGATCTCGCATCTTTACTGCGTCCTTTAAATACCTCAAAATTCGGTAGATACCTTCGCGAATACGGAAGATGTGACCCCATCAAATGTAAAAATATTATCTTTCTTTTGGCTTCATCTTGAAGTATCTCCTGCAAATATTTCAAAAGTTCCTCATCACAATTCGATGATAATTTAGTTCTATAATGAGATTTATTAATAAATTTCTTAACGTCAGCCATGCTACCAATCATCGCCGTCAGAGAATCGCAGTTTCCGGATGTATACTGATTGGATAGCCAGAACGTCTTAAAACCAGCCTGGTTAAAAAATGTGATGATGTCTCCATTTGCAAAATCTTCATCGAAACACAGTATTCCTTTCAGGGCCTTCTGCGTATGGCAATGAGCAGATCTAACCTCTTGAAATATCGTAAGCTCGCTTTTCATTGCATTAAAATTCGGAGTCGTATTAAGATTATAGCCGTAGATGCTCATATGCTCTTTATTGACTGATTCTCCGATAACGATTACATACGTTTGTGGCTCACCAGAGCTTACCAGCGATTTGATATTTTTAAACCTAAATCCGGCCCTTTTATTCAGAAGTTCTATGTTCCTCTTGAAATCTTGCCGATACTCGATGTATGCGAATAAAAGTTTTTCAAATGGATATTTATATCGATGATCTCCAAAACAAAATATTGGATAAATAATAAAAAAGGATGTAATTAAATACTTTTTTTGAATCCTTATTCGGATTTTATAATCACAAAACGACTGATCATGAAATAAAAACGATACTATACCCACTCCCCAGAACAATAATGTCATCATCAAAAGCTTCATAGATCGAAAATGAACTATAAACTCTGTGGCTTCTTGCAAATTTGTTTCAAAAATACTCATAAACGAATTTGTACTTATTTCTGAATTAAAAAGAAGAATATGAATAATATTAATATATATTGGCAAATACACTAGTGGTAAATAAATAATCTTGACGATCCTGATTTTTTCGTTCAAAATCAAAAATGGAATGGTGAGCGATGTTATCATCGCGAGTGGTGACCAGATGCTCCAGATTCCCAATAATCTGTACAACATCTTCATAATAAACTCGGTAGCAAATGGAAAGATGATGTACCATATTGCCGACATTACGCGTATAGTTTTTTATTTCTAATCCGAACCGGACGTATTACTTCTCAGCCAATTCAGCCCTACAGCATCATTCTTAAAGTAATCAGCGAATTTATCATGGACGGATTTATGGTAAGAAGATATCCATTTTAACTCAGAGTCATTCAACTTTGATCGATCGATTAGCTTCCGGCAAAACGGAATATAATTCAGCGTCTCGAACATCAGGAATCCTTCAGTATCCGAATCTTCTACTAAGAGCATATTTTCCAAACGAATTCCGAAGTTCTGCTCATAAATCCCGGGTTCGATGGTAACGATCATCCCCCTCTTCATCTGGCTCGCTGAAGTCTGAGAAATCCTTGGCGGCTCGTGAACATTGCCAAATGTACCGACTCCGTGTCCCGTGCCAAATTGATAATCATTCCCACTCTTCCAGATTTCGTATCTCGCAATCGCATCGATGGCTGCTGCCTTCACTTTGACCGGAAACTTCGCGACAGAAAACATGATAACGGATTTCAGTACGGTAGTGTATATACTCTTTATCCTTTTCTCCTCGTCCGAATCACCAATTTCCCCGATAAATACCGTCCGAGTCATATCCGTTGTCGCATTGTTAAAATGAATTCCTGCATCCAACAGAAATAGTCCATTACCGCATATTTTGGAATTTCCGCCCCCCCTTGGATTATAGTGTACGATTGATGTGCTCTCTCTGAAAGCGGAAATCGAATTAAAACTCAAATCTACAAATCCAGGTAATTTTCTGGCAGTATTCTCAAAAAAATCTACAACATCGATTTCTGTTAAACCGCTTTCATTCTCAACGAAGACTAAAGTTTTGATGAATGCAACTGAGGTCAATTCTGCTGCTCGCTTTTGGTTATCGATTTCGGTATCATTCTTTATACAGAAGAACTCACCGTATTTGCTGTAGCTGTCTCGAGTAGTGAACCCGTGAGATTGAAGGTGAGAAACGAAGTAAGCCGAAACCGTAGAGTAATTACAGATCACGACTTCCGTATTCAACATCGAGGATATCACATCCTCGAACTCGTCTAACTTCTTAATTTCGAAGCTGGAGGAAGGACTGGAAACATTAAGATCGCAGAATAGAACCGGCTTATCCGATTTATGGATTATAGCGACGCAATTTGGGATTATAGATTTATTCTTGGTAGCCCTCAAAAGACGAACACTGAAAAGCCAGCCGATCATTGATTGATCGGTTAAAAGGAGTGATTCACCATCCTTTAATTCAGCTCGAATCCTGCCAATCCTTTCATCTGAAGATTCTCCAACATGTACTAAACTATGTAAAAAAACTGTGACCTCAGATTTCTGCCTAAGTCTCAAAAAATCGGGACTAAGCAACTTAACGGACACGTTAGAAAAACGACGAGACGTTTCTAATGTAGAGATATACGACTTATATGAAATCGATGTAGATATTAGGCCCAATATTTTCCCAGAAGAATCTAACGCCCCTGAAACTTCATCTGACAAAAGTTCAGCGATAACAAGCACAGTATCAAAATCCGGAAATTGTTTTATTTCCCAGGTCATACCGTCAGTCTGCTCCTGGGCCTGCTTGACATATCGACCATCGACGAGCAGTATAGCCCGATCTCGAGAAATAAAAGCCTTCCCATTTGATCCAGAAAACCCAGAAAGGAATTCGACATCGGATGGACCATCTATGAAATTTCCAAACGAATTCTGCATGGAAATGACAATGATTTCAATTCCGTGCTCCGTCATCTTATTTCTAAGTTCTACCAGATTATGGGCGAATTCACTCTTCTTACACGCGCATTGACATACCGTCATTTTAGATATACCTCGGATATGTTTTAGAGATTTTGTCCAATTCGAGAAGCTCCGTTAAAACCTGATTTAAATCACTCAGAAATAGCATATTTGGACCGTCACAAGGAGCACTTTCTGGATTATCGTGTACCTCCATAAAAATTCCTGCAACTCCAACTCCGACTGCAGCTCTAGCCAGAATGGGAGCAAAATCACGATTTCCTCCAGAAAATTCTCCATGTGAAGCTGGTGTCTGAATGGAATGAGTAGCATCGAAAATGATTGGACATCCGGTCTTAGCCATAACGGGAATCCCTTTGAAATCGGAAACCAGAGCATTATACCCGAAACAGGTCCCTCGATCGGTCAACAAAATACCGGATGCCCCAAAATAACACAATTTATTAACCACATTTTTCATATCATGTGGCGCCATAAACTGGCCCTTCTTTACGTTAACAGGTTTCCCAGTTTTTGCAGCAGCTTCGAGTAAATCCGTTTGCCTACATAAAAAGGCTGGAATCTGTAAGATATCAACAACCGCAGCTACACGTACGCATTGTTCTGGTAAATGAACATCAGTTAGAACGGGAACATCATAACTGCTCCTTATGAAAGAAAGGATTTCGAGACCTTCATCAATTCCAATTCCTCGTTGACCGGATACACTCGATCTGTTAGCCTTATCAAAGGAGGATTTGAAAATATATTTCACGCCTAAACTATCACAGATTGTCAGTATTTTTTCACATAAATAGGCGCATCGATCCCTGGATTCGATCGCACACGGTCCTCCTATAAATACGAATGGCAATTCATTCGAAATCTGGATATCCCCAACATTCACAGTACAAGAAACCAAGCTATAACCCCAAAGCGCAAAAACTTTCAAATCGGAGAATTATAAGACATCGGAGGTTTCGAATACAATCAAAGTATTCTAATTACGACAAGCCCTAAAAAATTGAGACCTAAAAATATCTAACCGAGCTCCATCGACTATAGCCCTTCCATTTCTGTTCAGAACCACATCACTCTAGATAATAACCTTCCTCTTCCCCGTATGGTCAGGAGCAGACACTATTCCGTTCCCCTCCAATTCCTCAACAATCCGAGCCGCTCTATTATACCCTATCTGCAGGCGTCTCTGAAGATAACTAATCGATACTTTTTTGTCGGTCGTCACTATCTCTACGGCTTTCTGATACATCTGATCTTCATTCTGATTCTTCTCGGATCCCGATTTGGAATCATCCTGAATTGATCCGCTAATTATATCAACATAATTTGGCTCGCCCTGCCCTTTGATGAATAAAACTATCCGCTCAACCTCCGTATCTCTAACGAATGGGCCGTGAACCCTGAGAATCCTGCCGGCACCGGACATATATAGCATATCACCTTGACCTAGCAGCTGCTCAGCTCCCTGCTCCCCCAGAATCGTTCGACTATCTATTTTAGATGTCACTTGAAAACTGATACGAGTCGGAAAGTTTGCCTTAATAGTACCCGTGATAACATCCACGGACGGTCTCTGCGTCGCCATGATGAGGTGAATCCCGGCTGCACGAGCCATTTGAGCCAGCCTTTGGATCGCAGCCTCAACTTCCTTCCCGGCTACCAGCATAAGATCTGCCATCTCATCGACTATCACAACGATATACGGCATCGGATCGAAATCTAGCTGCTGCGTCTCGAAAATCGGACGCCCAGTATCTTGGTCAAATCCTATCTGAACTTTCCTAACGAGCATATCTCCTTTCTCGCGAGACTCTCGAAGCCGTTTATTAAATCCGTCAATATTTCTTACACCAAGTTTGGACATCATCCGATACCTGCCCTCCATCTCACCGACCGCCCACTTTAGAGCAAAAATGGCTTTTTTCGGATCGGTTACGACAGGAGTCAATAAATGCGGGATTTCGTCGTAAACCGACAATTCCAGCATTTTTGGATCAATCATGATCAATTTGCAATCTGACGGAGAAAATTTGAACAAAATGGAAAGAATCATATCATTGATTGAAACAGATTTACCGGATCCGGTTGTCCCAGCGACGAGTAGGTGAGGCATTTTCGTCAAATCAGCGAGGATCGGGTTCCCGCTGATATCTTTCCCTAAGATTAGCGGTATTCCAGTCGTGAAATTATGGAAGGCCTCAGAAGATAGCAATTCACGAAGGTAAACGGTATGCCGATGTTTGTTCGGAAGTTCTATCCCGATAGCATTTTGTCCTGGAATAGTCGAAATCCGAGCCGAAACCGCGCTCATCGATCGCGCGATGTCGTCACTAAGGCTGATTACTCTCGAAGTCTTAATTCCAGGACTTGGCCTGAACTCGAACATCGTTACAACCGGACCGTAGCGAACTTTTAGGATTTCCCCTTTGATGCCAAATTCCTCAAGAACATTGCACAATTCGACCGACAAATTTGATATTTTCTTTTCATCCTGTGGTTGAATGCTCTGATTATGTTTGTCTAGAAGCTCAACACCAGGGAGGAGATATTCACCGCTCCCAGCGATCATTCCGGATAAGTCACCGAAATTACCGCATCCATGGTTTTCTTTTTTTTCTAGAGATGCCTCAAATTCGATCGACGCAGATTCTCTGAATTGATCTCGATCGATCACCTCATCGCCCTCTCCAATTGGATTGTCCCATACAACTCTATCATTGTCCAGATAAACTCGCTTATCATCTTCAAATTTTTTGGCCCATTTATCAAATATTGTATATATTAAATCAATTATAGGACCAAACTTTATAAATAATACCTTTTTGGCAATAAGGAACCATACTATCGATATTCCAATAAACGCCCACTTGTAAAATACTGCTTGCTTTAGGAAATCAATAAATATAATCTTAGAGAGTGAGTACCCAATTAACCCACCTGCATAGTAATCTATTCCGAGTTTACGTATGATTCCTTCGCACGTCGAATTCGTCGAGGCGATGTTAAATACGACGCAGCCAACCAAAACGAATCCAGAAAAAAGCCAAAGTTTGTGAGTTATTTCTAAAATTTTTCCAGAAAGAAAAGAATATCCCCAAATGAAAATTGCACAGGTTATAACATAGGAAAATATTCCAAAAAATTGAGTTAAAATATCGGCAATATACGAACCCAGGTTTAAAACGGAACTCGTCCCCTCTTTTGGGAAAGTAAAAACCCCAGCATTCCCAGGTTCAAAAACGGCTAAAGAAAAGGCAAAAATCAAAGAAATACATAATAGAAAAAGGCCGGTAAAAAAATTAATCACCGGCTTAGTAGTTACCTGTTTTCTAACAATTTTCCGGGAATTCATAGGTTAAAGTATAAAGAAACTGAGAAAGCAAAACGAAACGTGGTGCTGGACGACTATAGCACATAACTCATCAACCTCAAGAAAAATCACGATATCTAGTTATAAGATATAGAAAAATATAGGAGAGAATTAAAAATGACAAAAAATCCAAATATAAATCCTTCAAAAGCAGAAGAAAACATCAAAGTTTGTGAAAAGTATACTCCCAGTTGGATCTCGCTCGCCAGAGACAAACAGAAACTACCAAAGGGAGATTGGTGGCTCTGGATGATATTGGCAGGCCGAGGATTCGGAAAGACCAGAACGGGAGCAGAATCGATCATGGCCCTTATAAATTCTGGACAGTACAAAAGAATCGCAATCATCGGGAAAACGATCAAAGAGGCAAAGGATATTATGGTCGAGGGACAGAGCGGACTCCTATCCACTACAATAGCCCAGGCAATGTTCCAGGGCATCGAGAATGGGTCCGAAAACCCAAACATTGCTAAATTTAAATACTATTCTTCCAAGAAACAGATTGTATGGGAAAATGGAGCGAAGGCCCATATTTTCGGTGGAGATAATTATGACTCGATTAGGGGATATCAATTCGACCTAGTCTGGATTGATGAATTCGCCAAATTTAGTAATCCAGATCTCCTTTGGGAACAGGTCCTATTCTCCCTAAGACTGGGAGACGATCCGAAATGCATTATGACGACGACCCCGCGCGCTATTCAAATTCTTAAAGACTTATCGGAAGATACCATGACGCACCTAACGTATGGATCCACCTTCGAAAACAAGGCCAATCTATCGGCTCGTTTTATTAGCAACATGGAAACGAAGTATATGACCACTAAAATTGGGCGACAGGAATTATTCGGTGAATTAATTCTGGAAAAAGAAAATACTATTTGGAAAAAAGAAAACATCATATATCGACCGATGGATCGTGATCTCCTATCGAGGGTCATTATCGGAATCGATCCGGCCATGAGTTGCGGTGAAAACTCTGATGAAACAGGAATTATTGTAGCTGGAACTGGATATGACGGAAAGATATACGTTCTCGACGATTTAAGTGGGAAATATAAACCAGCAGAATGGGCCAAAATAGTCTGTCGAGCATACAAAGATTATAATGCTGGGAGTGTTATCGCAGAAACGAATAATGGAGGTGATCTCGTAAGAGAAGTTTTGACGACGATTTACCCAAATATTCCGTTTAAAGCTGTCAAGGCCATTAGAGGTAAAATCGCAAGAGCTGAGCCCATTTCTATATTATACGAATCGAATCGAGTTTTTCATGTCAGGGAGTTTTATGAACTCGAAAAACAAATGTGTAATTTGTCATACGATGATAAAACGAAAGGATCCCCAGATAGGGTTGACGCCCTCGTTTGGACGCTATCAGAACTTAAGGAAAGAGAAGAATGGTTTGTATCTCTAATCTAGGACACAATTTTAACGGTAGCTCCACCGTCCTGAAAGTGGATCGTAACCCCTTCTACCATCGAAATTTCAAATTCTGCCTTCGTTTTAACTGTTTTACCGTGCTTATCGGTAACAAAACAAAATCCCTTTTCCAGGATTTTTTTGAAGGAGCTCTGTTCGAGCCTATTACACAGAACAACCATATTTTTCATACTCTGCTTCATAAAATTTTCCATTTGTTTATCCAGCTGCCTCTTTGCCTCTTCATATTTCTGCCTTTTCAGAATCAAATAACTATTCAGACTGATAAGTTTTTTTGTCCTAAGCCTCATACTCTCTTTCTGGAAATAGCTACTCCCCGATACCAAAAATCGCCCAACCTTATCATCAAATCTCTGGCGAATGAACAGAATTACAAAGTGCGACGATCGAAGGCATTTTGTAGCTCCAACCAACCTGCTGCGCATTTCACGAAGAATCCTGGCTATCGAAAATTCCAGCTTCCCGCGATCCTCAGCGATTTGCAATCTGAGATCTGCCAAAACTGGGGTAATAAACTCGATTGCGGCCGTCGGAGTTGGAGCCCGCAAATCGGCCGCATAATCTATAAGGGTCGTATCGGTTTCGTGTCCAATCGCCGAAACGACTGGAATTTTACTATCGAAGACCGCTCTAATAACGATCTCTTCGTTGAAAGGCCAAAGATCCTCAATACTACCCCCTCCCCGCGCTACGATGAGAACATCTGGTCTCTTTTCGATCATAAAGTTAAACCCACTGACAGCGTTGGCTATTTGCTTAGCAGCCGCGGCTCCCTGAACATTTACGGACCATACGATAACTCTGCAAAACGGATATCGATCCTCGAGGCGGTTCTTCATATCCTGCAGGACGGCTCCGGTCCTAGAGGTTACAATACCGATAATCTCCGGAAATTTTGGAATAGGATTAGTTTTGTCGAAATACCCCATTTCGGCAAATCGTTTTTTTCGATCATTCAATAGTTTGAGGAGGGCGCCTTCCCCAGCCATACTGGCCTCTTCGATGATAAACTGATACTGAGATCTGGCCGGATATACGGTGACTCTGCCCCGAACGATGATTTCCATCCCATCTTCTAGTGGGAAATCTATCTTTGTTCCTCGCCAACAGATTGTATTAATCGTGGAGTCATCATCTTTGAGGGATAGATATGTATGTCCAGATGAGTGTCTTTTGACACCCGAAACCTCACCACGTAATTTCACGGAGGAATAATTTTTTTCGACGGTCCCTTTTATGGCCGAAGATAATTCAGAGACGGTAAGAATCTGATCATCTGGAAAGATTAGAAGCCGATTGGTACTAAAGGCTACATTAATCGACATATAAAAACCCGATCCTGGTAAAAACGGACATTTGGAACGGTCAAAAAAAACAAAGAGCAGCGAAAACCGTTCTGGTGGGCCCTGTAGGACTCGAACCTACGACAACTCCGTTATGAGCGGAGGGTTCTAACCAACTGAACTAAAGGCCCGCTCCGGCATCCTACCCAATTTTCAGATTATATCTGAAAAAGAGCCGAAAATCTAGCGAATTTGTTAATAGATAAAAATGATCTTAGAGCTTGAGCTTAAACCCCCATATACCGTAATCTAGAAGAAATTCTATAAATTAATATTTTATCACATCATGATCGTAATGTATTACGCCAGTAAGATTCTCAATGTGCTATCCTGATCTTAATCGATCTCGGACGGGTTCTAAACTATTCCTCCAGCTAAGATATTCTTCATCAAATCATTGATTTGGGCTTGGAAATATTCGGTAGATGGGTTACGAGCAATTTCGAAGGAAAGAGCTTTTCGTCAGGAACTTATGCTGGGAGCTCTCCTTTTTGGAATCGAATGTTTCAGAGAAACCTCAGTTAATGCCCGTCTGTTTCTACTTGGAGCATTCATCCTCGTTCTCGTAACCGAATGTCTCAACTCAGCGATCGAAACGATCGTAGACCGAATCGGTATAGAGCAACATCCATTATCCAAAAAGGCAAAAGACCTAGGTAGCGCTGCCGTTCTTATTACTCTGGTACATTTTACCATCGTGTGGATAATCTCCTGGTTCTGGTAGAATTATTCCACAATATCTTGGGAGGAACGCAAGTCGGCAGATACCGGCCGGTGAGAATAGGCTACCTCCCAAACTATCAGAATCAGAGTTATTGCTAGGAGACACGGGGCGGAGAAGCGGAATGTACAAGGAGGTACATGAGATACCGTATCTGGAGTCAACGGAAAAAAAAGGACAAAGGTCATTGAGCGAATGCTGAGGCACTGTCGAAACGCTGTCCATTTTTCAGCATGCCAAAGAACACATGCATCAATTTCCTCATCACAGCACACACGATTACCTTGGCTAGTTTGTCCTTGTTTTCAAGTCTTTTCACGAACTGAGCAAAGCCTTTGTTGTGATTTTTCACAGCTATGGCCGCCATATACAAAGTTTTTCTTACAGACTGAATTCCTGCCTTAGATAACCTGAGATTCGCGAAAGAGCTGATGAACCCCCTAGAAAAAAGACAGCGGAACGCATAAAGTACGTAGAGATTTTAACAAAAACGTATACATTATGGTTCCACTAGTTGAGATTTTT
>JAISFY010000070.1 GCA_031263345.1 Holosporales bacterium
AGGGCTTCTAATGAACTTAAGAAACAGGGGATAATAATATCTGCGGGAGGAGTCCGGAGTGTATGGTTAAGGTATTACAATAGAGAACGTCCACATAGTGGGAAGTATTGCTATGGTAAAGCACCGTATCAGACCTTCCTGAATTCAAAGCATATAGCCCTTGAAAAGATTAATGAAAGTATGTATAAGGAAGCTGCACCTGACGGTTGCGACTTGTACGACAGTCAGATTGCTTAAGGTATCACTGTCTGTCAGATTAAGTTCTGTCTTTTACAGAAAACTTATCCCAGTTTAACACTGACACTATACTGGATAGCTCCGGATGCACCTGTTAACCGCAAATTCATATCTTAGTTTAGTGAACGAAAAGCTTATAACTCATGGCAATAACCTAACACCCTAAATTTTACTATAAAGAATCAAAATTGCCTAAATTACACTAAAATTTAATAATTATGTGAAAGAATATCCAATAATGAATATTTACTTAATGGCGAAGTGTGGATGGGGAAATCTAGCTTTACCTTACATGTCTTGGGGAAATTGCTTCTACTCACTACTGTAAGTTTTGGGGTTCATTCAGTTCCATTGCCGGACGATACTGATACCTCTTCGATTAATGGTAATTCCCAAGATACTGAATCAGAATCCTACATTGCCAATATTAAGATTGATAAAGATCAAATTACATCGTTCATTTTGAATGATAACGAGATTTTAGCCGATACATCAGGAGCATTTTCATTTGATCTTGGTGCTTCCAGTCATTTCGTAATTTCTCCATTGGTTAGTCTATCTCAAGATGATGACAAAAATTATATTACTATCTCCTCCGATTCTGGAGAAAGGTTTACTGCTCAGCTGGTTGATGATGGTTCGGGCCCAAGTGCAAAATTTATTTTTATAAGCGGCCAGTTAGATCAGGTGACGATCAATTTTCAACCAGAAGATAGCGTCATTTTGCTACCAAACAGTAGCCTAACGGCCGGAATACAAGATTCAAATACCAGGACCAATAAAAGAGAATGGTCTAATAGTGGCCACATATCCGTCTTACCATCCGGCACTCGTTCTCAGCTGATTGCTAGGGATGATGGGATGTTTGGGGTCGGGAGTATGCCCCCTGTCGTATGGCAGAACAAAAGGAGAGGCCGTCTTGATATTCTTGGAGATGTTCAAATCGGTGTCCCACATGGGATAACGGAAAATCGTGGTCGTATACGCGTTGCCAGAGATGCAAGATGCCAAATGGCAGAGAGTACGCGGCTACTCGAGAGTGGACAATTAGACATTGAGGGAGTATTCGCTGGAGACATCGTATTGGATGGGGGATCGGTAAGAATTATCCACAGAGATTGTGATTGGGAAGTTGATCCTGATCTGAGTGGGAAGCTACTGAGGGGAGAGGAAGATACCCCTGATGAACAGGCTCTGATCGATTTGGCTAGAGGAAATCCAGATGAAGGAGGGCCTCCAGGCGTCGATAATTTCTATTTTTGGAAAGATCATGCTGGCCTGATTACTGGAAAGGTCTATGACCGGGACGGATCGACTGTGTTGTTCGATAGTGATGTGGACGACGCTCCTAGTCAGCTAGCGCGTGATCGTGGATTGGAGCGTGTCGATCTCGCAGGCGAATCAAACTTTATTGAGGACTTTAATGACAGATCAGCTGCCTTTGTTGGTCCCAATCAGAGGGTAACCATCAATCGGAAGGGTGGAACTATACCGGAAGGGCCCCAAGACATAAGAGCCGCATTTTATAGCATAAATGGATACGAAACGTATGATCCGGATACGGAGTATGGAGTAACCGTAGGAGTAGATAAGACGGTAGAAGTGATCCAAGATGTTGGCGATAAGTCTACCATTCATTATACCAATGATAACTCCTGGTTCAATGGCGTATTTATAGTTAAAAGCGGAACAGCTGATATTGACGAAGCCGGAGCTATACCTGGAGGAGATGTCATCCTCCTAAACGGAAGTTCTTTGATCTGGCATGGAGGTGCAAAAGATAAAAATAACAGGCCGACCGTAAAACTCATGGGCAAATCTAAGCTGTCATTCGACTTACAGCCTGGAGCTGTATTTTCCGTTTACGGGCCAATATTGAGCGACAGCGGTGAAGCCGAGATACATTTCGATATGGGAGAAGTCTATATCAAAGAGGATTGTTCTGGGTTCAAGGGAACAGTATTCGTCCAAAATGGGGCAACCTTCGTTATCCGGAAGGATGGCCTTCATAGAGGGAAAATGTTTAGTGGCTCGATGCAGGTCAATGGAAGTGCATTAGTTAAAACTACTCAGGGACTGAGCCCTCTAACTTTGACGAGTGGATCATTGACGTTTGAAAGGGATAATGTGGATCAGACCCAAGAGTCCTTTGAGATAAATAAACTTACCATTGGGAAAAATGCAGAAGTGTTCGCCAACCTAGAAGGAGCTAAAATTAACAATGCTGTGGTAAGTGGTGTAATAACCGTGTCAAAAAACGCTGAATTTAGGAACTTAATAGTTGATGGTGGTACAGTACGGCTTGCCGCAGGAGTTGATAGAACAGACTTTTTCGAACTTACTGAATTCGGATCTCGACTTATTACGACCGATAATACTATTGCTAATGTTACGTTCGAAGCTCTTAAGATTCGAGATAATCATGACATGTTCTGGGAACTCGATTTGGATCCGAAAACCAATACGGCCGACTACATGAAGGTTGGAACTATGTTTTTTACCGAAGGAAGCTCTCTCGTAATCGATAAATTCAAATTGTTAAGTGCTCCTACCGCCGAGAGCCACGTTTTCGAAATTTTAACCATCTTGAATGGTGGAAAATATCCGAATATTAGAGTAGATGCAACTGAGGAGGTTGCTGGAGCGTTTGGATTATATAAACTGTACGCAGAAGGTGGTCCAGGGTGTATAACATTGAGAATCCCAAATGCAGCATTCCGAAATTCGACTCCAATCCAATTATCCACAATACATACTAGTGTCGTTCCTTTAAAAAATATTCATCAATCACTCGTAAATTCGGCAAGTACTTCTCATGGTTATGTATTTGCCGAGAGCGGGTTTAAGCCTTTCCCAGGAAAGTTTAGATTTTGGGATAGGACTTATACTGGCGAGTTGAGTACAAAAGCAATGGACACAAAAATTACTGATGCTGAACATGGGACCATTTTCGGATGTGACTTTCAGGCTTCGAAGTTCAACGATAATACTTATTTTGTTCCTACCGTGTTCTTTAATTATTCCACTGGAAAAGCGAAGAGTGACAATTCTACTGATAGCAAAAAGGGTAGGTTTAACAAGTATATGGTTGGCGCCAAAGGTAGTGTGTTCGCCGGAAAAACTTTATTTGAAACGATTGGTTCATTTGAATTCATTGGTAGTGACTTAAGAGAACTTGGGGTTAAAAAGTCGAAAATGCGCAGCAATGTTTTCAGCATTAGTACAAAGTTATCTCGTTATTGTAGTATTAGCAATAATACCGATCTGAAACCTGAGTTTACGGTAACAGGATCATACGCGATGAATGGAGATTATAAAAACGATTCGATAACCGTAAAAAATGGAAATTCTTTAAAATGTACTTTATCTCCGGGAATTTTTGTGGTTGGCAACAAGAAAAAGGAGTTTTATTCATTCGGGATCAAGTGTAATTACGAAATTGGGAAAAATATGAAATCTAAATTCGTTGAAGACGTCATTGAAGGATCGAAGCTGAAGAAACTATATGGAGAAGCTTCTTGTTCCTTCAAACATAGCTTTGGCAATGGCTTGAATGCAGGATTAGAGATCAGCCATCAATTTGGCGGACGTCATGGAATGAGGACAACGTTAAGTATAGCAAAAGAGTTTTAAACAGATAAAAACTTAAAAATTTAGTATTAAAATTATTGTTAAGTATTTTTCTGAGGTATATCGTTTTTTTTGAAATAACTCCTGACTGAAAATGCGACTTGCTTTATTCTTGGCATTGGAATAATAATATCTACGTATTCATCTCTTTTTAATTTACTTTTTTGATGTCAGTAGCGCTTGATAAGATAGAGTATGAACTCTCGTTTTTAGTTGAAGCACTCAATTGCAAGCTTGTCAGGGTAGCGTTTATAAAAACGGGAAGAAATAAGATTTTACAGGTAATGATAGAAAAAATGGATGGAAGATCCGCGACAATGAAAGATTGTGAAGATGTTGGTCGAGCTTTGTCAGTAAAATTAGATGTTATAGACCCGATTAGCGAACGTTACTCGCTGGAAGTCTCGTCAACGGGACCGGATAGACCCTTAGTTAAATCAGACGATTTCAAAAGATTCTGTGGAAAAAGTATTGTCGTAAAGACTTACGTTCTCAAGGATGGACAAAAAATATTTAAAGGAATCTTGGAATCGGCTACAGATGATGGTATAACTCTAAAGTTTAGAACGCAATTACAAAATGGATTCGAAGAGGTAGATTTGCGGTACAATGAAATTAGTAGTGCACACATCGATGGCTTCTTAGATCATAAAAAAGGAGACTCTTTACGTGAGCAGAAAAATAAAAATAGAATCAAAGGTTCATGATGTAGCTGCTAAAAATGAAATCTTGCAGGTTGCAGATATCGTCGCGAGAGATAAGGGGATTGATCGAGAAGAAATCTTGAGCGCCATGGAATGTGCAATTCTCAAAACTGCTCAGATGAAGTATGGTGAGGAGAGGGAACTAAAGGTAACGATCAATAGAAAAACCGGAGATATCGAAATTTATAGGATATTGAGGGTTGTCGATAAGGCTGGGGATAGGAATGTAGAAATATCACAGAACGATGCCTCTCGATTAAAGCCAGATGCAAGGATCGGAGATACGCTCGATGATCCACTCCCATCGGTCGATTTCGGAAGAATTGGTGCCCAAGTTGCAAGACAAATCATTATTCAAAAAGTAAAATCTGCGGAAAGAAAGAAACAGTACGAGGAATTCGAAGGCAGGGTTGGAGAAATCATAACTGGGATCGTAAAAAGAATAGAATTTTCTGACATTATAATCGATATCGGAAAAACCGAAGGTATCATCAGGAAATCGGAATTGATTCCGAATGAAATCTTTAAGATCGGAGATAGAATTAAGGTTCTTCTGAGTGGACTAAATAAGGATCAGACTGGACCGCTACTGCATCTTTCCAGAACCAATCCGAATTTTTTAAGAAAACTGTTCGAGCAAGAGGTTCCGGAAATTTACGATGGTATCATAAAAATAGTATCGATCACGCGCGATCCAGGAAGTAAAGCTAAGATTGCAGTTACCACTTCTGATCCAAATTTGGATCCGATCGGAGCGTGTGTTGGAACGAAGGGATCGAGGGTTCAGGCCGTCGTTGACGAACTTAAGGGAGAGCGAATTGATATTGTTCGGTGGTCAAATAATGTGGCAATATTTATCGTGAATAGCTTAGCTCCGACGAGAGTGTCGCGGATCGTCTTGGAAGAGCTTGAAAACGAAGCTAACGTCGTCGTTCCTGATGATCAATTGAGCGCAGTCATCGGACGAAGGGGGCAGAATGTGAGGTTAGCCTCCAAGCTTACCGGATGGTCAATCAGCATTACGACCGAAAAGGAAGATTCTGAAAATAGAGCGAGAGAAAGTGACAGAATTCTGAATATTCTTATGGAAAATCTCGATGTCGACGACATGGTAGCCAGACTATTAATGGGAGAAGGATTTTCTAGCATCGAAGACCTGGTAAACACTTCTTCAGCCGATCTCGCTTCGATTGAAGGGTTTGACGAAGATATAGCAAATGAAATTAGCCAACGCGCTGTATTAGCAATGGATAGAAAAAAAGCTGAAATCGAGAAATTATGTACCGAAAAGGGAGTATCGAAAGATTTAATAGAATATAAATTGCTTAGACTCGATTTACTGGCTTTATTGGTAAATTCAGATGTAAAATCCCTCGATGATCTCGGTTCTTTATCGACGGATGAATTACTAGATATTACTGGAGATTTGCTAAGCAAGCGTGAGGCCGAGACGCTTATCATGAAAGTTCGTGAAGAATGGTTTTAGCAAATCGCAATGTGGAAGAGAGGGACGATTACTAAATGGCAAATGGTGATGATCAAAAGAATAACAAAAGCAAAACCTGGCGAACCATATCCTTAAAGTCAGCCATTGATATCACTCCCAAGAAAGGATCGTCAGGGAATAGGGTTGTAGAAGTCGAAATAAAAAGAAAAAGATCTGGGCTAATTATAGATGCGGAAAACCTAGGTAAATCTGATGGCTCTATTCACGGGATTGATTTTAGTAATTCTTCATCATCTCATGGAAACTTGACAGATCGAGAATTTAAGGCCAGGGTAAAGGCTCTTCAGGAGGCCATGAAGGATGATGAGGTACCTGAAGATCCGATACGGGAATTGCCCCAGCAATCAGAAATAGATAGTCCAGAAATCAAAAAAAAGGAATCAGCGCAAGTTAAAGAGATAGAAAAACATGAGGAAGATAAACAACCTAACAAAGAAAAGCATCCTGACGTTCTGAAATCGAAGCAGCAAACCAAAGAGAAGCTCGTAGCGAATTCGGATCCAGTAGTCTTTAGGTATAGCAAGAATCAGCCACGTAATTCTTCTTTTTCTAAACCTACCTCATTAGGAGCTGGCCAAGACGTTTCACGAGAAAAATGGCAGCCGAATTCGGCTAACAATAAAGTAAAATCCAGGAACGGAACTGATAACGATACCTCAAATGAGAGAGCTAAGATTTCGGTAAAGACTAACCATGGTAATAAGAAAGATACCGGAGGACGACGGATATCAAGGACAATTTTGGACCGCGCCCTGAATACCGATACTGATGGGCGTCCGAGATCAATGGCCGCCTTAAAACGCTCCAGAATGAAGCAGAATAATACTGGACAGAACAGCGATGCAACGAGGGTGATTCGCGAAGTTAGCATTCCCGATAGTATTTCGATCGGAGAACTATCAAATCGAATGGCCGTTAGGGCATCCGAGGTTATCAAGTACCTAATGTCAATCGGAACGGCAACCACGGTCAATCAAAAAATTGACGGAGACACCGCCGAGGTAATTTGCGAAGAATTTGGTCATATACCGAAAAGAATTTCTGAATCTGATATTGAAAATGAGCTTTTAAATATTGTTGACGATCCGGCATCGATGGAGAGCAGACCACCAATTATCGCCATCATGGGACACGTCGATCACGGGAAAACGACGCTCCTAGATACCCTCAGAAAGACAAGTTGCGCACGAAAAGAAGCTGGTGGCATTACTCAGGGAGTAGCAGCTTATCAGATTATATCAAAAAGCGGCAAGAAAATAACGTGCATTGATACTCCAGGACACGCTGCATTTTCTGGAATGCGATCGAGGGGAGCTATCCTGACCGATATCATCGTTCTGGTCGTTGCGGCCGACGACGGAGTTAAGGATCAGACGATCGAGGTTATTCACCAGGCCAAATCTGGGAATGTTCCTCTCGTAATCGCTATAAATAAGATTGATAAGCCGAACATTAATATCGAAAAGTTAAAATCTGAGTTGTTATCTCATGATGTTGTGCTAGAGGATTTTGGTGGCGACGTTTTGAGTGTTGAGATTTCAGCCCTTCATAACAAAAATTTAGATGGATTAGTGGATGTTATCCTATTGCAATCGGAGATAATGGAACTGAAGGCCAACAAAGATAGGAGGGCCATGGGAACCGTCCTCGAATCGAGGGTAGATAAAGGGCGTGGGATTATCGCATCCGTAGTAATTCAACAAGGTACATTATCGAACGGTGATATTTTTGTAGCTGGAGAAGCCTTCGGGAAGGTTAGAACTATTTACGATGATAACGGTAAGCGTATCGAATCGGCCTACCCGTCCGACCCAATTGAAATTGTTGGATTCAACTCGACTTCAGAGCCTGGAGACATTTTAGCAGTTTTGAGTAGCGAACAGAAGGCTAGAGAGATTGCCGAATATAGGCAGAGAGTTACATCTGGATCCGCTGCTAGAAAAACGGCTGTTAAATCGATTGATCAAATGATAAATGAGGAGGGAAGTGGCATCTCTAATTTAAATCTTTTCATCAAGACTGATGTTTTTGGGGCGCTCGAAGCCATCGTAACTTCCATCGATGCCGTTCAGCATCCGGAAATAAGAATTCATGTAGTTGATAAAGGAGTCGGTATTATTAGTGAAAGTGATATCGATTTTGCTAAGAATACCGGAGCCATCATCATTGGATTTAATACCAACTCAACCGCTGCAGCAAAGAATTTAGCAAAATTATACGGAGTCAAAATTTTGCATCATAACGTTATTTATCGTATAACAGAAGATCTGAAAGGAATTATGGCATTAATGTTATCTCCCGTCGCTGAAGAACATTATATCGGCACGGCAGACGTTAGAAAGATATTTTCAATCAGTCGGATCGGGACGATCGCCGGCTGTTGTGTCATTGATGGAATCGTTAAACGCAGTGATTCTAAGATAAAGGTAATGCGAGATGGTAAATGCACTTTTGAAGGTAAAATTAAGTCTATGAAGCATGAAAAAGATGAAATAAAAGAATCGAAACAATCTCACGAATGTGGAATTCTGGCAGATGGATTCAACGATTTTTTGGAAGGTGATCAAATCGAGTGCTACGAAATAGTTTTAAAAGCACGGTCTGTGGATTAGCGCTAT
>JAISFY010000053.1 GCA_031263345.1 Holosporales bacterium
TGGGCCGCTCTCTTAGATTTAAATCTAAGGATCAGGCTCTCAAGTACGTCAGTCGCATGATTCAGCAAAAGAGACTAAACCTAAGTATTGGGTGCGCACAGTTACACTATAGATCTCATAAAGATCATTTTGCATCTGTGGCAGATATGCTTGATCCATATGAAAACATCGCTTACGCGGCAAAGATCCTAAAAGGATTATACCTCAAATACCGGAGCTGGAAAGAAGCGATAAAACGCTACCATGCATCCAACCCAAAGTATCATATACCATACTATATAAAAGTAGTGAAAATATACGGCCATGAGCTCTAAAGGGCAGGGCTACCTACTTAAACATTGCTTCTTTTAGTTCGAGCAAGTAAATGGACTCTGGACAATTTTGAAAGTGCTCTTTCAATATAGTATGCATAGACTTATTGAGGGTAGCTAACAATTTTCATCAGATCAGAGGCGATATTTTGCTCGTTGTCATACCAAGCTGAAACCGTGACCGTCTTAGACTGAGTGACTCTCGTAAGAGGCAAATCGACGATAGCTTTATGAGGATCATTAACGTAATCTTTTGAAACTAGCGGCTCCATAGTACACACCATAATCTCATTCAGTCTACCATGGGCTGCTTCTTGGAATGAGGCGTTAACTTCTTTCTCACTAACGGCCTTCGATACCACACAGGTGAGCTGTAGTAATGAAACATTCGCCGTTGGAACTCTAATAGATATTCCGTCTATTTTCCCTGCTAAATGAGGAAGAACGAGAGCGATCGCCTTAGCGGCACCAGTCGACGTCGGAATGATCGATAAAGCTGCGGCTCTAGCCCTTCTGAGATCCTTGTGTGGAGAATCGACTAACTTCTGGTCAGCAGTGTACGCATGAACCGTCGTCGCAAACCCACTTTGAAGCCCAAAGGCAGAATCGATAACATATACGAGCGGAGCGAGACAATTGGTCGTACAAGAGGCAGTTGAGATGATCTCGTGCTCCGGACGGATATTTGCGTGATTAATACCATAGACGACGGTAATATCCGCCCCATCAGCAGGAGCCGTAACAATAACTCTCTTCGCTCCCCCCGATAGATGTTTAGAGGCATCCGGGCGCTTCGTATACCGCCCGGTACTCTCGATAACCTGCTCAACCCCCATACTCTTCCAGTCAAGCCGATCTGGATCTGAGATGCTTAAATACTCAATTTCATGTCCATCGATAAGGATTCCATTTTCAGTCTCCTGAACTGAATAGCGAAATCGTCCCTGAACTGAATCGTATTTTAAAAGGTGTATAGCGCTCTCTTTGTCCGCAATATCATTAATATGCGTTATTCTAATATTCTGTCTTCCTTCAGTATCTTCAAAATACCTTCTCAATACAGCTCGCCCTATCCTCCCGAATCCATTTATTCCAACTCTAATCATTCTTCCTTCAGTCTCCTCTTCCAGCATCTCGCTAAATATTAATCGTTTTCTTCAGATTTGTCATTGCTTTGAGTAAGATCTTCTATTACTTTGCGATTAACTTCAATCTCTAATTTTTCTTTAAAGACATCCTTAATTACAGATATAATATCGTTCGAAGCTCCAGATTCAAGGTGCTTCTTAAAGATATTACGTGATTCGTCTGAAGCGGTGACCGCGACAGATACATCTTGAACGGCAATCAAGACCTGCCCACCCTCCGGTAATTTGCAATTTATCGCTTCGCCCTTTCTCGTAGTCGATATAACGCCTAAAAGAAGATTTGGATTCGGTATTTCTTTTAGCAATTTTATTATGTCTCCATTCATTTTTTGGCGTTGTACTGCCATAATTAAGTCCTTTTTGGATAATTTGTAAATTTTTACCCCCTTTAGTTTTTTAACATCGCTAGCCGCATCGTTTCCTTTACCGACTATTTCCTGGGCCGTTTTGCTGGCTTCTTTTTCTTTAATATAAGCTATGTAATCGCTCTTAACCTGACCGGAGATCTTTTCAAACTGTGGTATATCAGCTTTATTAATTTTCTTGACATAAACAACATATGACAATAAATCATCTTCTTTCGATTCGATAATCTGAGTTGCCTGATTTTCCTCGATATCAAATGCCCCCTGAATTAATTCATTTCTCGTTGCCTCATCTTTTACTATTTTCTCCATTTCTCGACTAGATCTCGCGAACGATTTGAGTTTAACAAATTTGAGACCAGTTTTCTTCGCAATCTCATCGATACTATTTCCAGATCCGAAACCATCGTCAATCTCATTTTTGATAGATTTGACTTTTTCATAAAAATCAGGAGAATTTAATCTCTCATTCAATATCTCTTCTCTTATTTGCTTTTTAATTTCATTTTTATTCTGCATCTTAGGAGCATTTATTTTAACTAATCTATAGACATGAAACTGCTCACCAGACGAACAAACAGATGATGTCTTATTTATGGTTAATTCGAAAAGATCTTTCCCAAACTGCTCCGGTAAATCAGAGAGACGAATTCCACGAATGATATCGGATCGGATTGCAAATTTCTTCTTGATGGTAATCGACGATTCACCAGCATTAATCATATTCCAAGCCTTATCGGCATCTTTTTTAGTTTCAAACGAAAATCTTTCAAAATCTCGGGTCTCAGGTTGATCGTATGATAGTCTAGTTTCCTGAAACCGAGCCTCTACCTCAGCCGGATCAACCTCCGAAGCCTCTCCAGCGAGAGACCGACAGTCGATAACTAGCACTGATAAATCCCGACACTCCGGTATTTTGTATTTGTCCTTATTTATCTCATAATATTGCTTAACTTCATCATCAGATAGATCTTTTTTTACTGGTATATCATCGAGTGCTAACTTTGCCACCAATAACGTTTTTTCCGTTTCGAACTCTTTAGCGATTTGCTCCCTTATGAAGGCTGGAATCCGGAAGCTAGTGACGAGTGGTCGTAATAACTGCTCATGCTCCAGATGATCTCTAATCTGAGCCAAGAAGACGCCCTCCCCTACTCCAGACCTTCTAATGGTATCCTCATAAACCCTCTCACTGAAAGCACCCTTTACCTGAAAATCTGGAATAGACTGTACTACACTGAAAATACTCCTCTTCGGAATTACAATTCCGATCCGCCTAATAATTTGCTCGAATACTGATCTATTTATTATATTTTCGATCACAATCTCTTTGATATCGATATTTTTCAACTCTTTATCTGTCAGTGGAGGCGAGGAATTATTTTTAATATTCTGCTTCTCGTTACTGTATTCTCGAATAAATGCCTCAGCCGAAATTCGAGCTTTATCGACGCTTATTACTGTCCGTGATGCAGAATAATTTCTAAAAATATCACCAAATCCCAATAGACAGAAACTAAGAGTTATGGCCCCGAAGAGAATCTTGATGAAGAAGCTACGAGAAGCATTTCTAAAAGTATTTAATATCGACACAAAAACACGAACACGTAGAACACAACCGTAACTGAGATATTATATACCTAAACCACCAGAAAAAACAGGTCTCCATAATCCAATTAGAATTTTCTGATAAAAAAATCAACTTCTCAGCAGAAAGAACCAAATTTGTATCTTAATCGAAGGAATTACCCTGATAACTTGGATAAATCTTTTTCCCGTAAATCGTCTTTTTCCCTGTCGTCGGAAAGAACCGATAGCCCATGAAGAAGATCTACTGCCCTCTGTACGATTTGATCAATCTTCTGTCCCCGCTGCGTATATTGCTGCATGTCCTGATCTTTTAGTATTTCAATATCCGGTACGACTCCAACCTGATCAATCCTCTTCCCGTTCGGAGATACGAAGTAGGCCGTCGTCAGCTTAATTGCACCCCGCCCAGGAATCGGGATGATCGTCTGCAAAGAACCTTTCCCATATGTCTTTTCCCCAATCAAAACGGCCCTTTTATTGTCTCCAAGCGACGCGGCAACCAATTCCGCTCCAGAGGCTGTATTAGAGTCGATTAGTACGACCATAGGTAGCCCATTGAGCAAATCCACATTATCCGCAAAAATTGAGCGAGATTCAGATTTATTTTTAGACCGAAAATCCACGATCTTTTTATTGGCACTCAAAAACAGATCACATACCCGGACGGCCTGTTCCGTGATCCCACCCGGATTATTACGAAGATCTAATATTACTCCCATCGCTTTATTTCTTATAATTTGCTTGATAGCCTTTGAAATATCGAAAACCGTTCCTTCGTTAAAGTGTGTAATTCTTATGATCGCTATGTCCTCTATAAAATCAGTTTTTACACTCCGAAGCTGAATTACTGATTTTTTGACTACTATGTCAAATTTTTCTGACTTATTCCTAATAATCGATAACTTTACCTTTAATGCTAAATCGGAACTGAGCTTAGAGAGGAGATCTTTTATCGGCATTTCAGAAATATCCCGACCATCAATCTTGACGATCAAATCATTTTCTTTTAGGCCAGCAATTGAGGCTGGACTATCGTCGATGACGGCCATAACCTCTATCCCTTCCCTGCTCTGCTTCATTTCAATACCGATTCCTAGGAAGGCCCCACGCGTTGACCTCGTAAAGGCGGTAAATTCGTCTTGACTGATATACATCGAGTGTTCATCCAAAACTCCTAGGATGCCGTTGATTGCGCCAATCTCTAATTTTTCCCGACTGATATCGTCAGCATAATTACTTGATATTTCCTCGATTATCTCTTTAATAAACGTATTCGTCGTAATCGAATCAATCGACAGGCTTATCGATTCTTCCTCTTCTTTCTTCTTTTTACATGAAACCAGAAAAACGATATTAACTGCTGCGATAACGAGGACAGCCCTCGCAGAATTTCTCATGAAAAATTCTATATTTCCGCAAACAATGTCTCATCTTATAATGATACATACGGAATTCATAGAGGAGATAGAGCTAATTTTAGCAGCTGTATCGTTCTTCCGAAAAATATTGCCAAAAAGCATCTCTCCAAGGTTTTTCATAATTCTAATTACACCTGTTGTTCTTTCGCAATTAATATTCGGGGCCATATTTTTCGGGAAATACATGGAGTCAGTTATGAAGGTAACGGCCCAGCAGATTGCCGGAGAAATATGGGCCGTGACCAGTATCCTAGATCTCGGATATCCGGACGAATATATATCCGAAATGCAGAAAAATATG
>JAISFY010000061.1 GCA_031263345.1 Holosporales bacterium
ACAAACCATCAATATAAGAATATCTCTCATATTTTTTAATGAGTAAAGCGAAAACGTTACATACTTCTCGTCGATCGTAATGTGGGACAAAAATTGGGTTGCCACTTCTTAGAGAGAAATATAAGCTGAAATCAGGTCATTTCCCCTTCCCCCCGAATTGGGCGACATCTAAATCTACATACTCTCAATTTTTTTATATAATGGAGGAATCCCCATGCTAACCAATTTCTTAAAAAATTACGTAACCGGTAAAACTGGAAACTCGAAATCTTCGCTGATTTCATATCGCACCGCTCGAACAGACTCTTCGACGGATTATGATGATATATCGGAGAATGGCTATAAAAAGAACGTTGTCGTTTATCGCTGTGTTCATATGATCGCGCGAACAATTGCCTCGGTTAACTGGATTATGCGAAAAATGAACGAATCGCATGAGATTGATGAAATCATATACAAACATGAAATACTGAATCTCATCGATCGACCAAATTCGAATCAGTATAAGACTACCTTTATGGAAGCCGCCGTGTCGTATCTTATGCTTTCTGGGAATTGTTATGTTATGGCCATTCGAAATGGCTCCGATTACAATAAACCCGTCGAACTACATCTTTTGCGTCCAGATAGAGTTAGAATTATACCTGGGAAAAGTTCCGTTCCAGATGGATACGAGTACCTCGTAGGAAACGATATGCGCCTTTTCGGGGTTGATCCTGTAAGTGGAGCTTCCGATATTTTACATATAAAACTGTTTAATCCAGTTGACGACTGGTACGGAATGAGCCCCGTCGAGGCCGTACTGGGATCGATCAGTCAGCACAACGCCATTGCGCAGCAAAATATAGCATTTTTACACAATGGAGGACGTCCTTCGGGCGCGTTAATGTATAATTCTTCTCTAGATCATCAAAAGCGAAACGATCTCAAAAATGATTTAAGAAATCTCTATGAAGGAGGGAGAAATGCCGGGAAAATATTGCTTTTGGAAGGAAATTTCGAATGGAAAGAAATGGGTCTCTCACCGAAAGATCTCGATTTTATATCGGGGAAAGAATTAGCTGCGAAAGAAATAGCTATGGCCTTTGGGGTTCCTCCGATCTTAATCGGATCGATGGCGGACGCTACCTACGCTAACTACAAGGAAGCCAGGTACAATTTTTGGGAAGAAACAATTTTACCGATATTGAATCTTATGACTGGGGAACTATCAAATTGGTTCAAGGTCTTGTTTAAGACGGATCTCAATTTCTGGTATGATCTGGATTCGATTCCTGCTCTTTCGAGACGTAGAGAGTCGGAATGGAATAAGATCAGTAGCTCTGAATTCCTGACGATCGATGAGAAGAGGGAGGCCTTCGGATATCCACCGCTCGAAACTCCATAGTCTTGCTTAGATTTTCAAAACTTTTCCCATTTTTACTATAAGGAAATTTATCAAAAAAGGCGAAAAAGTACTGCATCGTGCGTGAAATTGATCTATCATGCATATGTAATGTACCGTGTAGATCGTTTATTCGATAACTGGGTACGTTCATTGAAAAAGAATACAGTCGTTATATTTCGATGCCATCTTTGATTTTTGGCATCGGTGTTTAGTTGGGGTTTTGTTAGTATGTCGGGTAAATTGTTAATCGACGCTTACTATCGTGATGAAACACGAATTGCAATCGTCGATAAAGATGGTAAATTGGAAAATTTCGAAATCGAACATCCGGATAGACGACCGATTAAAGGGAATATTTATCTCGCGAAAATCGTCAGAATTGAGCCGTCTATTCAAGCAGCGTTTATAGATTATGGTGCTGAAAAGCATGGTTTTTTGCCTCTTTCTGAAATTCATTATGAATATTTCAACAAAAATGTATTGGATGTATCGGTAAGTGAAGAAATGCAGACGACCGAGAATGACGAGGCAAAACGTCCTAATCCACTTCATGGATTACCGAGACATTTTAAAATCCAAAATGTTATCTCGACGAAGCAGGTTGTTCTAGTACAGGCGGAGAAGGAAGAGCGCGGAAATAAATGTGCATTCTTTACGACCTTTATCAGCTTACCGGGAAGATATTGTGTTCTCGTTCCGAATCCTCCAAAAAATAAGAGTCCAGGAGTCTCAAAAAGATTGGAAGCTACTGAGAAAATCAGATTACGTGAAATTGTTGAATCTATTGAGATACCAGATGGAATGGGGTGTATCGTCCGAACGGCCGGAGAGAACTGCAACAAGCAAGAAATAAAGCGTGACCTGGATTATCTGCTCAGATTATGGAATGAAATTAAGGAAAAGAGGGTAATTGCGAATGTTTCAGCATTGATTTATGAGGAGGGTAATGTCGTAAAACGATCGATTCGTGATTTGTATCGAAGGACGATGAGTGAAATTGTGATTCAGGGAGCTGAAGCATATAAAGATGCCAAAACATTCATGAAATTATTTACTCCAAGTCATGTTAAAAAAATCAAATTATATGAAAATAATCTAACTCCTATATTTCACAAGTATGATGTCGAAGAAAAGATTAAAGATATTTTGAATCCGATTGTTCCTCTTCCTTCTGGAGGATCGATTATCATTGGAGTCACAGAAGCCTTAACTGCAATCGACGTCAATTCGGGAAAATCGAAAAGTGAAAGAGATATCAACGGAACTGCGGTCAAGACGAATCTCGAGGCCGTAACGGAAGTTGCTAGGCAGCTTAAATTACGAAATATCGCTGGAATTATCGTAATAGATTTTATCGATATGATAGATCAATTGTCAATCAATAAGGTCGAACGTAAGATGAAAGAAGCCGTAAAGCAGGATCAATCGAACGTTCAAATTGGCAAGATATCTCAATTTGGACTACTAGAACTTTCGAGACAAAGACTCAGAACGGGCTTCGCGGATTCTAGTTTTGTGAAATGCAAACATTGTTTCGGAATTGGGAATGTTTTGTCGCCTGAAATTGCCGCCTTATCGGTTATCAGGCAAATAGAGAGTTTCCTGATAGATGGGAAAAGTAAATCGATAACCGTAGAGGTTTCAAACGAAATCGACCTATGTATACTAAACCAAAAACGAAAACTCATTACAGAAATGGAAGAAAAATATGATGTTTCGATAGAAATTACTAGAAATCAGTCCATAGATACTGCCGAATGCAAAATAGTTGTCAAAGAATTTAGAAATGATCAGTCGGAAACGGTACTTCAGGAAGAACGGTTACCCACCGAAAAGAGCAAACATTCCAAAAGACCTGGAAGGAGTCGTAAATCGGAACATCTGGAGACGGTCCCGGCGAAAATACCAATCGAACCTCCGGAAACGATTAGAAATGATGAAAAAAATTCAACTCCTATCGAACATCATCGGCGAGAATGCAGTACGACCGAAACACCAGAATTATCGAACTTAACTCCAGAAATGGGCCAGATAGAACATCTTGATGAGACGGTTCAGGAAGAAGCGGATCCGATACCGAAAAAGAAACACAGGAGGAGGCCTAGAAGGCGTCAGAACGGTAAGCAATCGGTCGTAAATGATGATGGCCTCAACACCGAGGCAGTAATAAATAATGGTGAAGAGCAAAACCGATTCCCAAGCCATCGCGATGAGCAGACGAAAGAGAGGAGAAAGGCTGACAAAGATTGGTGGATAAAGAAACTATTCGGCTAGCCATAAAAGACTCTTTCTGTCAATTTCGATGAAAGAAGCAATGTACGAATATTGAGACGAATCGTCAAGCGAGACTATAAATGCGCTGCTGTGTCCGAAACTCGCTCTTTCACTCTGAAGGCTTACTGATGTGGTAAAAAATTTCATTGATCGGTCCTAGATAATTCTGTTATTTCGAGGTGTTGCGTTTAGCCATCGTGACCTCGTGCCCGATATCAAGGATTGTTATCGGACGGAAGATGGAAAAGAATAAGAATCTTGAGAAATGGAGGCGATTATCCGTATGATCCAGATTTAAACTGATTGGATGGTACATTCATCCCATCCCAGAGATCCAGCGATTTATCTCAAATTCAACGTAGGTAAACACAAAAAAACACAAAAAAAAACACCAACCTAAAAAAAATGTATTGACCGTGGGTAAAGAAGGATGCTAACTTACACAGGTCGCCCCGTAGATGGGGCCGATGGGATCTTTAAGAGAGTGAATAGGAAGAAAAAAAGAAAAGGTAGTGAGCAGGTGGCGTGTTAAAAAACACTGAAAATAGTACATTTGTTCATTATTTTTATAGACAGTAGATTCTATAATTTAAGTGTAATGAGCGAGTGGGGTTGAACATGAGAGTTTGATCCTGGCTCAGAACGAACGCTGGCGGCATGCTTAACACATGCAAGTCGAACGATATATTGGTGCTTGCATCGATGTATAGTGGCAAACGGGTGAGTAGCGCGTGGGAACGTACCCTTTAGTCTGGAATAACTGCTGGAAACGGCAGCTAATACCGGATACATCTGAGAAGAGAAAGAGAAATCGCTAAGGGAGCGGCCCGCGTTAGATTAGGTAGTTGGTGGGGTAATGGCCTACCAAGCCTGTGATCTATAGCTGGTCTGAGAGGACGAACAGCCACACTGGGACTGAGACACGGCCCAGACTCCTACGGGAGGCAGCAGTGGGGAATATTGGACAATGGGGGAAACCCTGATCCAGCAATGCCGCGTGAGTGATGAAGGCCTTCGGGTTGTAAAGCTCTTTTATAAGTGAAGATGATGACGGTAACTTATGAATAAGCTCCGGCTAACTTCGTGCCAGCAGCCGCGGTAATACGAAGGGGGCAAGCGTTGTTCGGAATCACTGGGCGTAAAGGGCGCGTAGGCGGTTGAGTAAGTTTGACGTGAAATACCTAGGCTTAACCTGGGAAGTGCGTTGGATACTGCTTGGCTAGAGTATTGAAGGGGATGATGGAATTATGCATGGAGAGGTGGAATTCATAGATATGCATAGGAACACCGGAGGCGAAGGCGATCATCTGGGCAATAACTGACGCTGAGGCGCGAAAGCGTGGGGAGCAAACAGGATTAGATACCCTGGTAGTCCACGCTGTAAACGATGAATGCTAGACGTTGGTACGTGAGGTATCGGTGTCGCAGTTAACACGGTAAGCATTCCGCCTGGGGAGTACGGTCGCAAGATTAAAACTTAAAGGAATTGACGGGGACCCGCACAAGCGGTGGATTATGTGGTTTAATTCGAATCTACGCGCAGAACCTTACCAGCTCTTGACATGTTCTTTGATCGGATGAGAGATTATTCGAGTCACTTCGGGTGGGGGAACACAGGTGCTGCATGGCTGTCGTCAGCTCGTGTCGTGAGATGTTGAGTTAAGTCCCGCAACGAGCGCAACCCTCGCGGTTATTTGCCATCAGGGA
>JAISFY010000020.1 GCA_031263345.1 Holosporales bacterium
TGTCATCTCCATCACCACGTGGAAGAGATGGCCTAAAAGCAATTGAAGGTACAAATGATGCTTATGGAAAATAGATGGAAGGGAATGCTCATCTTAGGAGTGGCGCTGTTTATCAGAACGCATGAGAGCCTCGGAGCAGCGGGCGAAACCAGTGAGGTACCCTATGCGGCCCCCCCCCACCAGTCGATCCTAGCGAGGAATACGCCCTACTCCGGCCCGGCCTCCAAAGACGGTTATAGACAATTAGTAATCACGGGTAGGATGCCGACCGAACGTGCCAATAGCATAGTCGAGGCCCCGGCCCAAATAAACGAAATAATAAGGCAGAGATGGCACGATACATTCACGGTGACCTCTAATTATTACCTTACTTGGAAATGCACTAAAATCATAGTAATCTACGAAAGATTACCGACGAATCCGAGCTTTGTGTATATCTACGATAAATATACAGCCGAAGAAATAGGGCGCAGACTTTGCTTGCAGTCTGATTCCGGAAATAATTTTTCAGTTCGACAAATAGAACAGATTATATTTCCTTATATAGGAGCAATAGATCAGCCACAAACGACCAGACATTCGCTCGTCCACCTTCAGCGTGTAGGATCTCAAATAAGACTCGGTGAAATGAGATACATTGTAGATCAACTAGCTATCGTTGGAGCCGGACTGATATAATCAGCCTAAGGCTCTGTTAGGGAATTTTATACTCCAAGGATACATTATTTAGATTTAGATACACTTAGACTAATACGAGTAAACAATGGATAATAGATTTTTCCCTAACAGAGGCTCATCATCATCAGATGGGGTAACTGCTATCATGACATCTGCTTTATCGACTCCCGCTTTCTTTGGAGTCTCGATATCTGCAGCGTGAACGCAAATCGGCTTAACATCTAGACGATCGGACGCAATCCTTAGTACTTCCGCAGCAGAATCGACGATAGAGGCATCATTTGTGTTTCAAAGCGATTCCTTGTATACGATAGAGTCGATCTGCGCGGGGGCCAGAATGCTAGCAAAGGACGACCACTCTCACTAACCGTCCTCATCGCGTAATAACTTGGAATCTGTAATATTAAGGGCTTTAAGTTTTCTGTGTAAGGCTGACCTTTCCATGCCAACAAATTTTGATGTCTGAGAAATGTTGCCGGAAAATTTTTTTAATTGTTCGATAAAGTACTTTCTTTCGAAGGTCTCTCTGGCTTCTCTAATGGACATCTCGGATACAGATGAGATAAACGGAATTTCTGTCGTTTCGTTGTTCTTATTCCACATTATTTCATTTGGCAATGAATCTACCGAGATTAACGAAGTATCTTCATCTGAAGAAACGGACATTGCTAGGATCCAGTCAATCAGATTCTTTAGCTGCAGTTCATTCCCTGGCCAAGAATACGATCTCAACACTCCTAGCGCTTCGCTCGAAAATTTCTTGGGAGCAATATTATGAGCTCTGGAGGATCGTTCCATAAAGTATTCCAGCAGTAACGGGATATCTTCTCTCCTCGAGCTCAGAGGGGTTATCTTGATCATGTTTGCATTTAATCTGCAAAATAACTCATCACTAAAGTTATTACTTTTAATGAGATGATCTATGTTTAGCGGAAAACTGGCGATGATTCTAATGCCTAAATGTAACTTCTCTGTGGATCCAATTCTGGAAAAAGCGTCATCTTTGATGATTTTCAAAAGCTTCAGCTGAAAATCGGGCGAAGTCGAAGCTAATTCGTCGATAAAGAGGGTTCCACCACTAATCTTTTCTAGGATCCCTTGCTGTATTTTAATTTCGTCGGCTCCGACAATTTCGGAACCCAGGAGCTCGCACTCCAGGTGCCTAACTCCAAAAGATCGACAATTCAAAATTCCAAAAGGACTTTTTGATCTATTGGACAGCCTATGAATCTCACGGGCGATGATTTCCTTATCAGATCCATTTGGCCCCAAAATGACGCACCGTCCTCCAAGAGGAGCTATCTTTTCGATCGACTGTCGTATATGGCTAGCATTTTGTGATTCTCCAATGATTGCTTCTGAGTATCTAGCTTTCACCTTTAATTCGGCATTTTCCATCTGGAGTTTAGAAACTTCGATCGCTTTTTCGATGGATGTTAATAATCTATTCGAGTCAAACGGCTTTTCTATAAAATCGTGTGCTCCACGTTTAATAGCGGTAACCGCCGTTTCTATAGTGCTATGTCCACTCATCATTATGACCGGGACGAATTCATACTCTCTTTTTATGAACTCAAGGAGGCGAAGACCATCTCTATCGTTTTCTCCTAGCCAAACATCTATTACTACCAAATTCGGACGCTTTTTTTGAATCATGGATACTGCTTCGACATAATGTGACGCCGCTTCGGTCTTATATCCATTATCCGACAAAATCCCGGAGACAAGGTCTCTTATGTCGGCTTCGTCATCTACTATAAGAACATTAAACGCCATACTGCTCTTCTGTGAGGGTATGATCGATATCTCGGCGATAACACGGCATTTCGATCATAACCTTTGCTCCTTCTAATTTTTCCGATTTTCCGAGTAATACATCTCCGCCATGATCATTTATTATTCTATAAACGATTGCGAGACCAAGACCGCTTCCAGCTTCCCGAGTCGTGTAATAGGGCTCCATTGCTCTTTCTATCGCCATTTCCGAAAATCCAGGCCCATCATCCTCGATTGTAATATATATCCTGTTGATTTTTGTATGAAAATTTATCTTAATACTACCAATTATTCCATTAGCATCTGGGGTATTGTGCTCCGTAATTGCATTTATAGCATTCTGCAAAATATTCATCATAACCTGATTCATTTGACTTTGATCAAAGTGGCATAGAAAAGTCTGGGTCTCGTAATCTTGAATAAATCTAAGTTCCTTATGCGCGTTTGACTGTAAAAATACGACCCCCCTTATCACCCTTATTATATCCGATTTTTCCATTTTAGGTGCTGGCATTCTTGCAAAATTGGAAAATTCTTTTACTAAATCTCCGATACAATTGACTTGCCTTATAATCGTATCAACACATGAATCGAATATTTCTGGAGATGTTGTTATTTCCTTCCGATACCTGTTTTTAAGGCGTTCAGCCGAGAGCTGGATTGGAGTTAGAGGATTTTTTATTTCGTGAGCAATCTTTCGGGCGATATCTCGCCAGGCATTCTGCTTATTCGAGATTATCAATTGTTGTTTTTGCTGCTCGAGCTTAGATATCATATTATTAAACGTCGAAATCAACGTATCCCATTCATTATTGAATTTCTTTAAAATGATATGGGAGTCATATGCTCCCGAACCAACGTTTCGGGTAGCTACTATCAATTTGTTCACAGGCTTTAAAATCCAATTCGCAAATACTATACCAACGAAAATGGAAAGCAAAAGTAGGAGTGTCGCAATCACAGAAAAGAACGCTATAAACGTAATTTTAAGCCCCGCCCTCTGCGTCGCTAGATTTGTATATTCCATTACAGCGGCTTTTGTCTTATGCTTATGATCAAGGACGATCGGGTCAATTCCGGTTGATGCGATGAGATATATCCCGAGTTCAGCGTTTACCATCTGGGCGGCCATGACACATGATTCGGTCTCCCAAGAAAGGATGTTACCCTTTCCGATACGAGAAATTTCTTTCGGTAAATTTTCAAGATATGCTGGCAGTGAAAATGGAGATTTGGCTAAAACGGTGAAATTGTAGCCGTTAGCCGACATTACCACCGATGCTTCAATTTTTAATCTCGATGTTTCTTCCTCCAAGATTTCTTCGATTTTTTCCGTATCGATAACGAACCCATCTATACATTTTTCGATTCGCTCACCAACACCATTTACAAAATTTTCCATTGTTATTTTCATATCGTTTACGTAAATCGAGGCAACGTGACTTGCATTATCTATGGCGTTTTTTATTGGAGATTTAAATAAATTATCAATTCCGACACTAAAAAATAAAACCGCAAAAACAAAAATACAACCAGTTGGAATGATTGTCCCACAGGAAAATAAAATCATAATTTGTTTATGAAATCTATTCCCTTTCTGTTTCAAATTTCTTAACCTTAAAAGTCTTTTAATTTGGCTTAAAACCATTAAAGCACTTATCGAAATCAGGACGATATCGATATACAAGATTAATACCAGCCAGCTTGAATTTAATGAATTTTTCGATTTTGTTAAGATTACGTATGTAATATAGAAGCATAAAACAGTAGTAACTACAATATAAAACAGGAAATACTTCTTCGCTTGTCTAAAAATACTACGAAAATTTGTTTTCACGATACTATATTCACCAATTTACCTAACAATCATCAACAAAAAAGGTAAGATTCCAGTAAGTAAGACTATAGCGCATCCGGTACTCGGTACTCAAGCCGAGGCCAATATTCTTTAAGATCTTAATTCAGAATTTTTCTATGATTCTACTCATTTTTTTTCGAGTGTTGGGATCGAGATATTTCTTCCTGAGCCTAATTGCCGTCGGAGTTACTTCAACCAACTCATCATTTTGAATATAGGCGATTGCCTGCTCCAGTGATATGTGGCGAGGATTAGGAATTTTGATGTTTTCATCTTTTCCAGCGGCACGACAATTCGATAACTGCTTTTCTTTCGTTGGATTAACCTCCAGCTCGTTTTCTCGACTATTTTCACCAATGATCATTCCTTCATAGACAGGAGCTCCAGGCGCTACGAACAGAGTTCCTCGTTCCTTGAGGAAGAAGAGGGCGTAAGGGACGGCCTTCCCGTTTGCGACAGAAACGAGTACCCCTTTATTGCGTCCATCGATTTGGCCTTTATGTGGAACGTAAGAATGAAATGACTTGTTCATAACGCCCGTACCACGAGTATCGGTTAGAAACTCACTGTAGTATCCAATTAATCCCCTGGTTGGAATAAGGAATTTAATCCTAGTCTTCCCGGGACCGGACGGCCTCATATCGATCATCTCGCCTTTGCGCTGGATGAGTTTTTCAACAACGATGCCGGTAAAATCATCATCTAGATCGATATATAATTCTTCGATGGGTTCAAGTAACTCTCCGATAACATCGTCTTTACGGAACAATACCTTCGGTCGGCCGATCGATAACTCAAACTCTTCTCGACGCATCGTTTCAATTAAGATTCCGAGTTGCAGCTCCCCACGTCCGGCAACTTCGTAAGATTCATCGACTTGAGATTTCTGTACGTTTATGGATACGTTCCCCTCTGCCTCCTTAAAAAGTCGATCTCCTATCATTCTGGAGGTGAGCTTTTTTCCATCCTTCCCGGCCAAGGGAGAGTCATTTACAGAAAAAGTAATGGAAATGGTCGGAGGATCTATCGGAATAGCCTTCAGCGGTTCTGTTATGTCCAGGGCAGCGATAGTATCGGCGACGGTAGCCTTCCCGAGCCCTGCGATGGCTATAATGTCTCCGGCTTGTGCCGTATCGATTGGAATACGATTTAACCCCTCGAATGCTAGCAATTTCGTTAGTCTGGCCTTTTCGATTTCATTTTCTTGGTCAGGTCTCAGAACGTGTACGGGATCATTGATGTTGGCCTGTCCACTTAAAATTTTTCCAGTCAAAATCCGGCCGAGATATTGATCATATTCTAGCATCGAAACGAGCATTTGAAACGGCTGACCTTCTAGAATAGAAGCATTCGGGACATGAGAGATAACGGTTTCCAGTAGCGGAGTTAAATCCTTTTTCTCGTTATCGAGGTGTTTAACGGCCCATCCATTTCTTCCGGATGCATATACGATTGGGAAGTCTAGCTGAGTATCATTCGCTCCAAGAGCTATAAAGAGGTCGAAGACTTCATCCAATACCTCAGAGACTCTCGCATCATTTTTGTCTATTTTGTTGATGACGACAATCGGATTTAGATTCAATGACAAAGCCTTTGATAGTACGAATTTTGTCTGCGGCATAGGCCCTTCGGCGGCGTCGACCAAAACTAAAACACCATCGACCATGCTCAGAATTCTCTCAACTTCGCCACCGAAATCGGCATGTCCCGGAGTATCGACGATATTCAATTTCGTTCCATTCCAGATGAAGCTAGTACATTTGGCTAGAATCGTAATTCCTCGCTCTCTTTCGAGATCGTTATAATCCATCGCACACGTTTCAATATGTTGATTATCTCGAAATAGTCCGCTCTGTTTAAATAGAGCATCAACTAACGTTGTCTTTCCATGATCTACATGCGCAATTATTGCTAAATTTTTTATATTGAAGGCCATAAAATTTTACTGAATGAAAAGTAAAAATTCATCTCTAGCTACGAGAATGCTATAATTCTAACACATTAATCAAGCACAGAAAAATTGACAATATGGATGAAATGAAGTTTGAACAGGCAATTTCCGAGCTCGAAGAAATTATTAGAAGGCTAGAAGATGGGAGAATGCCGCTTGAGGATGCTGTTAAGGCCTTCGAACGTGGTTCCGAGTTAAGAAAATTTTGCGAAGCAAAATTAAAAGATGCACAATTAAAAATTGAAATCCTTTCTGAGGAAGCTGAAGGGAATTAATATTCTTTAATTTATATTCTAGGAGGTTAGGGATGGGTTAAAGCATTACTGTCCCTTTCATCGATCACCGATTTGCCAACGGTAATCGGTAAATGCTACAATCTTGTTCGTTTATTATTTTTGGTTGAATTACAAGTGCGAGCGGAAGAGGCTTTAGACATATATTATAAGATGGCTAAGATTCGGGCATTCGAAGAAAAAGCGGCAGAGCTCTACACAAAAGGGAGTATTGTCGGATTTTGTCATTTATACACTGGGCAGGAAGCTGTTATCGTTGGCATTTCCCAAAACTTTACCAAAGCCGATTCGATAATTACGAGCTATCGAGATCATGGCCATCTATTGGCCATCGGAGTTGAGCCGAGATATGTTATGGCTGAGCTGTGTGGTAAAATTACTGGATGCTCTAAGGGTAAAGGTGGATCAATGCACCTTTACAATCGTTCACGGAATTTTTTCGGAGGGAATGGTATCGTCGGTGCCCAGGTTTCTATTGGAACTGGTCTCGCATTAGCTCACAAATACAAATCGACTGGTGGAATTGCCTTCATTTTCTTTGGAGATGGTGCGGCAAATCAGGGGCAGGTGTATGAATCCTTTAATATGGCTGCCATTTGGAAGCTGCCGGCTCTCTACATCCTCGAAAATAATCGGTATGCTCTCGCTACCCCGACGGAGAGGTCGACCGTCAGGAATTCTCTGAAAAAGCGTGGAGATCCATTCGGGATTCGAACGATATGTGTCGATGGTATGAATTTACTCGAGGTTATCCAAAAATCGAGAGATGCGGCAAACCAGGTGAGAGAAAAACTCGAGCCGCTGATCTTGCACGTCGATACTTATCGATACAAGGGCCACTCGATGTCAGATCCCGAGATTTATCGTTCCCGCTCCGAGGTTGATTCTATTCGTAAGACAAGGGATCCGATAGCTAATTTTGCAGCTGTTTTGCAAGAAAGATATGGTCTAGATGCGGAGGTTATAGAGAAGATTGATAAAGATGTGATGGAAAAAATAGAAATTGCTGCAAGATTTGCTCTAGATTCTCCGGCCCCGTCGGAAGCTAGTTTAAATATGGATGTGCTATTATGATTAAGACGGCTGTTAGGTACGCCATTCGAGATGCTATGGCTGAGGAAATGCGTCGAGATTCGAGCGTTTTCCTGTTAGGGGAAGAGGTCGGTAGATTTGGTGGAGCGTACAAAGTAAGCCAAGGTTTACTCAGAGAATTCGGAGATGGAAGAGTTATTGATGCTCCCATTACTGAGCACGCATTCACTGGCCTTGGAGTAGGGGCGTCGATGGCTGGGTTGCGCCCTATCATTGAGTTTATGACCTTTAATTTTGCAATGCAGGCGATCGATCAGATCGTAAATACGGCAGCAAAAACTTTCTTTATGTCTGGCGGTAATATTAGTTGTCCTATCGTTTTTAGGGGGCCAAATGGGATCCCTCGGGGAGTTGCTGCTCAACATTCTCAGTGTTTCGCTAGCTGGTATGCTCATGTTCCCGGTCTTCGAGTTGTATCTCCTTATACGTCGGCAGAAGCTTATTATCTGTTAAAGGCCGCTATACGGAGCGATAGTCCTGTCATTTTCCTGGAACATGAATTGCTATATTCCAAAGAATTCATAATTCCTCCGAAGATGGAAGTAATGCCTCTCGACAAAGCCAGTATCGTTCGTGAGGGGACTGATATTACTCTTACGGCGTTTTCCATATGTGTCGATCATGCAATAAAGGTCGCAGAAGTCTTGCAGGATCAACATGATATCTCGGCAGAAATTATAAACCTTATTAGTCTTAGGCCGATTGATAAACCGACTATAATACAATCGGTTCAGAAGACGGGCAGAATTCTCAATATTGAAGAAGGATGGCCAGTATGCAGTATTGGATCAGAGATAATTTCAATCGTTTGTGAAGGAGCATTCGATTATCTGGATGCGGAACCATCAAGGATCTGTTCGGTTGATGCGCCGATTCCTTATGCTCCGAATTTAGAGAATGCGGCCTTACCATCGATTGATAAGATCGTTCGCGCAGTAAAGAAACTTTGTGGTAAAAGGTAGGTAGGGCGGAGAAATGGTGGATATAGTATGCCTATAATAATTGAAATGCCGGCATTAAGCCCAACGATGTTGAAGGGAAATCTGATTAAATGGTGTTGTCGGGAGGGGGATAAAATCTCTATCGGCGCCGTTCTTGCAGAGATCGAAACCGACAAGGCTATCATGGAAATCGAATCGAGATACAATGGAGTTATCGCGCGGATTCTTATCGCGGATGGGACGAAGGGGATCCTCATTAAAACGCCGATTGCCGTTCTGCGTATGGAAGGAGATTCCGATAAAGAGGTGAATAAAGTCATTGATATGCTGAAAACTGAGACTCAGGCATCTTCAGGCTCGAAGGCGGGTTCTCCCGCTAAAATCTTGCATCCAAACGTCGTTCAAGCGACCATCGACTCTAGGAATGATTCCTTGGAGGAAAAGAAGCCGAGGGTTTTGTCTACTCCACTTGCTCGGAGGATCGCTGAGCTATATGAGATCGATTTAAGCGCAATCCATGGAACGGGGCCTAATGGAAGGATTGTTAAGGCTGATGTCCTGGTCAAAGTCGAAATAATCTTAAAACAGAGAAGCGATAATTTTCCTAAAAAGATTATTCCATTCGTTGACGAACCGCTGTCAGAGATCAAGAAGGCGATTGCCGAGAAATTGACGAATACCAAGAATCAGTATCCTCACTTTTACATGATGATTTCGATTGATGTAACTGAACTCTTAATGTTAAAGCAAAAAATCAATTTGTCGCATAATTTGAAGCTAACTGTTACCGATTTTCTCATTAAGGCCGTTGCGTTGGCTATGAAATCTAATCAAGATATTAATGTTGCATACGTTGAAGCTGCTCAGATTAGAAGGTTCTCTTCTATCGATGTTTCTGTAGCGATCGCAACAGAATGGGGACTATACACGCCCGTAATCCGAGAAGCCGATAAAAGGGGAATGGTAAACATATCCAAGGAACTCAAAGAGGCTACGAAATTGTCTAAGGGCAGAAAGATATCTACAGCACGGGTGACGGGGGGATCGATAACGATTTCCAATTTAGGCATGTTTGGAATCGACTCATTTTACTCAATAATAAATGCCCCACAGGCTAGTATACTATCCATCGGTCCAGCCGTAAAGACTCCGGTTTTTGACGAAAACGACAATGTGAAGAAGGCTATGATTATGAAGGTAGGATATGCCATCGATCACAGGGTAATCGATGGACAGGCTGCGGCCAAATTCCTGATTGAACTTCAAACGATTTTGTCTGATCCAGTCTGTTTTTTTATTGACTCTTTATTGATAAATTAGGTGAATAACGTATTTGATAATTTAAAAAAACAAATCTACGAACTGCGAATATTTAGTGTACTGAATGATGATGATGGATTCATCACGGAGATTGCCAACAGATTCAGTGAATGTGAAAAGATTGTTGTTATTGGAACGGGTGGGTCGAGTCTGGGCGGGAAATGCCTCGTTAATATAGCATCGGCCCTGCGCAGAGAGAACCCGAGGGTAATGTTTCTCGAGAATATTGATGTTATTACCTTTATGAATTCGTTGAGTAGACTTAATCCTGATAGGACTGGCTTTATCGTTATTTCTAAATCGGGTCATACGACTGAAACGCTAATGTTATTCCTAACGCTAATAGAATTATGGCCAAATTTTGATTACCGGCGGAGAGCAATATCGATAACAGAATTATCAGAAAATAATGATCTCAGGATACTGTCCGAATCATTGAAAATGGAAATTGTAGAACATGACAGAGAAATAGGGGGTAGATTTTCGGTTTTCTCTGTGGTAGGACTTCTTCCGGCGCTTCTCGAAGGATGGAATATTAATGAGTTTAAACGAGGTGCTACTGAAGTAATAAGAAGTATAATCGAGATTGATTCGCCAGAGAGTTGTTCTCTGATGTGCGAGATACGGGATATGTTTAATGTATTCGCTGATGGAAGAGTAGATCAACACGTTTTGATGATGTATTCTGATCTTCTCGAGGATTATGGTAAGTGGTTTGCTCAGCTCGTAGGTGAAAGTCTCGGGAAGAGGGGCGATTTTGGCATTACTCCAGTTCGCGCGGTTGGAACCGTCGATCAGCATTCTCAGTTGCAGCTATATCTCGCTGGTCCGGCTAATAAAATGTTTACCGTAATCGGCGTGAAAGAAACGCCCATCGGGGCTCCACGAATATCGGGAGAGACTGGAATGATGAATGATATACCTCCTACTATAGCGAAATTGGTTGGGCATGAAATTCACGAACTCATGAGGAGTCACATGCGGGCGACGGTGGAGGCCCTTCGCGAAATCGGCTTCGTCAGAGTTACTGAACTCGATCGGCTAGATGAAAGGTCAATGGGCGGACTAATGATGACCAATATTCTGGAGATTCTAGGTCTTGCGGTCTTGGCTAAAGTAAATCCATTTGACCAACCTGCCGTTGAAAGGGCAAAGTCCAGGGCTATTAGACTTCTTTCCAAACTTCCAGAATCATAGTTATTGCTAGGAGACACGGAGCACAGAAGCACAGTGTACAAGGAGGTACATGAGCATTCGAGCACCGGATCGACGCAGCAGGAACCTGATTGTGGAGGTTTAGAAAGAAGGCTATTATGAATCTCGCTACCTCATAATAGAATCTATTTATGGCATACACCGATTCATTCGTAATTCTGTGAATTAAGTGACAGTGATTTGCCCAGGAGAGGTGATGCAGATCATT
>JAISFY010000027.1 GCA_031263345.1 Holosporales bacterium
AGATAAATGTTATCAAAGAGGTGAGAGCGATCGTTCCGGATTTGGGATTAAAAGAGGCCAAGGAACTTGTTGAGGGAGCTCCTAAGATCGTCAAGAGCGGAGTATCAAAGGATGAAGCCGAGAAGATCAAGAAACAGCTTGAGGCGGCTGGAGCCAAGGTTTCGATCAAATAAAAATACCTGCGAACGTGCGAGTACTGGTTACTCGCCGTCTTTCGTTTGTTTTTGGTAGACAATTTTTTGGAAGGTATTTGTCGGTATGATCAGATCGTATACAGGTCGCAAACGTTTCCGTAGGTCTTTTGGAAGGATTAAAGAAAAGACCCCACTACCGAATCTCATAGCTCTCCAGCAGAGTTCTTTCGGTAATTTTTTGCAATACGGTGTTCCATCAAATGAAATGAAAAACTCGGGGTTATTCGGGATGTTTAACTCGTTTTTCCCGGTCAAAGATACGGCCGGAAAGTCGCAACTAGAGTTTCATGGCTATTCGTTTGAAAATCCCAAATATACAGAAATAGAGTGTAGACAAAAGGGAGGGACTTATTCTTCAGCTCTAAAAGGTAAGTTCCGGCTAGTCATTTGGGATGTGGATGCTGCTACCTCTGCAAGGACAATCCGAGACATTAAGGAACAGGATGTATATCTCGGAGAAATACCACTAATGACGGATCGTGGGACATTTATCTTCAATGGAATCGAAAGAGTTATCGTTTCTCAGATGCACCGCAGTCCCGGAGTCTTTATTGACCATGATAACGGAAAGACCCACTCTTCTGGGAAATTCCTTTTTGCCGCCAGGATTATTCCGTATCGCGGATCTTGGATAGATTTCGAGTTCGATCACCGCGATGTACTATTCGTTAGAATTGATCGCCGGAAGAAGGTCTTAGCTTCGACGTTTTTCATGTGTTTAGAAAGCCGGGAAACTGAAGAGTATCGAAAGACATTAAAAGCTGGAGAAGCCATACCGTCGAATTGCATAACAGGGATGTCAAAGGAGGAAATTTTAAATTCATTTTACGAGGTTGTTGAATATAAAAAAGTTAAGGATGGATGGACAACTTCATTTAAATCCGATTATTTCCGCGGTACGAGACTAACGCACGATTTGGTCGATGCCGTTACGAGAGAGGTTGTTGCGAGGGTTGATAGTAAATTGACTCCTCGTGTACTATCTCAGCTGGAATCTTCAGGTCTTAAAGCAATTTTCATTTCGAATGAGGAATTGCTCGGGAAATATATAGCGACGGAACAGATTGATGAAGAAACCGGAAAGATATATCTCGAGGCAGGAGAGGAAATTACAGAATCGACACTAGAGACGATTAAATCGGCATCAATTAAAAAGATTGTTGTACTACAGATAGGTAGTGGAAGCTCTGGTCCATACATGTTAAATACATTTGCTCATTCAAAATGTTTAAATAGAGAGGATGCATTAATCGAATTCTATCGATCGATGATGCCTGGGGAAACTCCAACCGTCTCTGGTGGTGAAGATCTTATAAATGCTACGATGTTCGATCCGGATCGTTATGATCTATCGGTTGTTGGACGTGCAAAGATAAATGATAGGCTCGGGCTTAATATTCCGGATAATGTTGGGATTCTCAAAAAACAGGATTTAATTGCAATCGTTAAACTACTCTTTGCTGTAAAGGAGGGGCGTGGAGAGATCGATGATATAGATAACCTTGGAAATCGAAGGATTAGGTCTGTCGGAGAGCTTATAGAAAATCAGTGTCGCATTGGGATGTTGCGATTGGAAAGAAATGTGAAAGAAAAGATGGCAGCGACGGAGATCGATAACTATGTTCCGAGCGATCTAATCAATGCCAAGCCACTTATAACGGCTATCAAGGATTTTTTTATATCATCACAATTATCGCAGTTTATGGATCAAACGAACCCATTATCCGAGATTACTCACAAGAGGAGATTGTCGGCTTTGGGGCCGGGCGGTCTATCTCGCGAACGAGCTGGATTTGAAGTGCGAGATGTTCATCCAACGCATTATTCTAGACTCTGCCCAGTTGAAACTCCAGAAGGTCAAAACATTGGCCTTATAAATTCACTTGCATCGTATGCGAAAATCAATAGGTATGGTTTTATCGAAAGTCCGTACAAAAGGGTTGTCGATGGGAAAATTACAAATGAAATAGTATATCTCACAGCAACCGAAGAAGGTAAATATTCCGTCGCTCAGGCCGGAATTGCAGTCGATGATAATGGATACATTGTGGATGATTTCGTTGTGTGCAGAAGGGCAGGGGAGATCGTTCTCAGGCCGAGATCTGATGTATCATTTATTGATATTTCTCCGAAGCAGGTCGTTTCTGTTGCCGCAGCCCTTATCCCTTTTCTCGAAAATGACGATGCTACGAGAGCTTTGATGGGATCTAACATGCAGCGACAAGCTGTCCCATTGTTAATAACTGAGGCCCCGCTCGTTGGAACGGGGATGGAAACTGTCATCGCAAAAGATTCGGGAGCGTCGGTCGTTGCTAAGAGATCTGGGATTGTTGATCACGTTGATGCTCGCAGGATTGTCGTACGGGTGACCGATATTGATAATGCTGGTGCAGACGTTTATTCTCTTTCCAAATTTCAGTGCTCTAATATGGGAACTTGTATTAGTCAAAAGCCTCTCGTGAAAACCGGAGATAAAATTGAGGCTGGAGACATAATTGCTGATGGACCAGCGACGGAGAATGG
>JAISFY010000064.1 GCA_031263345.1 Holosporales bacterium
ACAAATTGGCAGCAGATGGGATCGCTCTGGAAGCCGCTCAGCAGGCTCTCAAGAACATCGACAAAGTCTGGGAAACCTTGCATTTCCAGGAGCAAAATAGGATTATCAAGCTTCCGATTGTACCACATCTGTCAGATTAACTCTTGTCCTTTACACTTCTTCAAGTAATCCCAGCTAGTTACGCAGTGTGATAAGATCTCTTCACGCTGCTTCATGGTTTTATGATGTATTGCCTCGTGTAGGCGTAAGTCACTGGCTTACGATAGCGGCCCCGTGTTTTGTCCTAAGCTCTACATCTCCTTGGCTTTTGCAAAGGCATCAAGCTCCGCTTGTGAAACTCCGCTATTGATCCACTCCCCAACCGCTATTGTGCCTTTGTCGAAAAGTGTGAGTAAGTAATTTTTCGATACAATAGATCCCGAATTATCTGGATTAATAAGATAAACGAGACCAGCTGCCTTAGCTTGTGCCAAAATAGCATTTATAAGCTTCCAAAGTGGCCAATTTATATCTGCTGCCAGTGTTGCCCGAGCTAAATTTGTTATTAATAGGATCATATTTTTTAAATCTGTTACCGATAGGGTCACATCTTTATTCATATCTTCATAATTAGGACTTATTTGACTAGGCCCGGTTGATGGGACAGTATGACAGCTAAATACAGCAACTACGCTCAAAGTCGATAACAGCCTGTGAATCCAATTCATCGTATTCCTCTTTTGACGTAATACCTCATTAAGTATATCTAGCATACCATTCGTGCGTTAATTTTTAGTTAATAAATATTTACGACAATTAGGAAAGAAGAAATAAGCAAGAATAAAACTAAAATATAGCAACAACAAAGAAACATTAGAAAAGGAGCGGCTAGCTACCCAGTTCGAACAAACAAAACCGCCCCATATCACTAATCACATAAAGTATCAGAGAATCTAAGAGTTCTCTAATGCCGTGAAACTATTCAGCGTCCACTTTCTCGCTAGATGGCCCCACTTGGGCTTTGTTTAGATCGTCTGTGACCTTCGCTGCACGATTGTTGACCTTTTTGCTTTTGCAATTTTTCCGCAATTTCTTTTTGCGGTCTTTGGTGGATGATTCTGCTTGCTCTGAATCCTCAGTAGCCACTGATCCGGCAGACTCAGCTGTTGAGCTCTCATCCCGACTTTCTCCTCCATCAGCAAAGGCAAATCCGGTAAGCAGCGACAGAACTACAGAAAATACGCTGATTTTATTCATTTTGGTTTCTCCAAAAAAACTAGCAACTCTCAATCGATGACATCATAACATCGATAGACACTCTACAATTTTACCTCTTTTCTAAGAAGAGATCATAGAAATTTGATATACTCCTCTGCTATTATAATGTGATTGTTGCCTCAAGATCACTCAAAAATCATACAGTTAATCTTATAAGCGCATTTCATGTTCGAGGGGAAAACCATATTAATGTAAATAGTAAATAACGGTGAATATATCGCTACAAAATACCGTGGTTATCAGAATCTTGGTTCGACATTCCACGTTACAGGGCAGTGCCGGCCTCAAGGTGGCGTATACATTTTGCTGACCCGATCGAGTCGTCACGTTCTATTAGGGCGCGGTAATGTCCTGGCGTGGCCCACCAGTAAATTGGTCTCGATCGTACCGATCTCCACATGTAACCATCTGGAATTATTAAACTAGTCAAATTTTCTGGGCTAGCAGTATCTGTTAACCTGGGGGCTCTACTCCTATCAAGTCCCTTCGTTTGCCATAACATCATTGTCCTGCAGTGTAAGGCTGCAATAAACCCAAAGTCACTACCCATGCGCTCCACGACCTCGGATAGAGCGTTTCCGTATGAACTTCTAGCACTACGTTCATCCCATTCTTTAGCGGCTGGATGCAATTTTTTTTGCTTTGTTTGTTCTGCTGGCGATAATTGTAAGAACTGTGATCTTTGAATATCAAAATCCTCTTTCACTTCCCTTAAAATTTGATCAGCAGCAACCCGAACTTGTTCGCCCATTCGACATAGAAAACCATCAGATTGGATAATCGTCCCAATGCCATTTAATTGCCCATGCATCGAAAGATTTTCGCGAGATCTTCCATTTTTTAGGTACAAAGGAAGAAATGGCCACCATTCGGGGCAGGCCATTAACCATATTACGAGATCGGCCCTCGATTGGAATAGTGTAGCATAAATCCCGCAATTACCAGCTCCGTGATTTTCGATCATCATTAGTGATCTCGAAACAACTGGGAAAGTTACTTGATTGAGAATAAGATTATTACCTTCCAGATCACTCGGTTTTAGTTGAGGTGCATCGCAGTGTCCGATGTATTTAATATTCGGATAATAGTACCTCCTAAACTTTTGATTCCTAGCATGATTTAAATTCATCAATAACGGACAATGACTTTTCCAGCGGCCAATATGGCATAAACTTCGTGCATGTAAAAAATGCAAAATACTGATTGAAGCATCTTTACAAGCTTCGATTGTCGATCCTAAAGGTAACGGATGATGCATATCAAATAACATCCCAGTAACCATTCTAATCGATGCCTCAACGGCATCATCAACGGTCGCCCTCGGATTTTCGTATAGGTATCTTATCGATGCTTTACAAATCAACCACTTCTTGGTCGTTTCCTTTAATTGCCCATTGGCACCGATAGAGTTGGTCAGGGATGTATTAGTTAAATTTGGAATCATCGGGAGTTTCTGCGAGTCGCTACAGTAGCCGTAAGGACTTGGAATTCCCTTTTTTTGCGAATTAGCATAAGCGTTAGTCGTTAGCAGAGTGTTTCCACTCGTGACGATATCCTCAAAAACTCGGAGGCGAAGATTACTGATAGAATGCGTATCGTCATCGCTAGCTGGAAGGAGGGCGGCGAGCGTTCCCTCCTCTGTTAAAAGCCACTCTCGTTCACTATGAATCCTTTCCAAAAAAGAGACCGGAACACAAATCTTTTCTATATCGAATAGCGGATTTGACAATTTTTCTAGAACACTTGGGAAATCCATCGGTTGGATAATCTCGAGCAGCGTATCTCGATATATTTCGTATCGTAATAATTCTAAAGGATTAGCGCTAATATGCTGAGCAATATCGAAACCGAACTGAAAGAATTCTTGCAAAGTACCGTTATTTATTGCTGGAAGTTGGGCATGTTTATGCAAAACGAATCTGGCCATTCCAGCAGAAATGAGTCTAGAAGCCAATTCCGAAAAGACAATTTGATGCCAGTCACCACTATGCGCAATCTCTCTATTTACCGCGGCAATGAAAGCGTTAATGACCGAATCATTGCCAGGTTTTATAATACAATCGTTGTAAAATTTGTCGCACGCTCCTAAAACTTTAAAACAAACTTTCTTTAGCTCTGGACTAAATCTCTGAGTGGCCGACTCCGAAACTAAATTACCGGACGATGCCCCATATGATGCCGTATGAGTTACTTCGCAAAACTCGGGTAATGATACGAATAATGCTTGACTAGCAACAGCAGTTTCGAGTGTTCCACAAAGAGCGAAACAAGATAATAAAAACGACCTCATATGGCAACCTCCTTATATTGCCTCATAATATCCTATAATCGCAGTAAAAAGCACACTTAATGAGTTAAAATTCTACCCATAATTCTACTCATAAATACTTAAAAAACTCTTACCTTGCCTTCTTATTTTAGTCTTGTCCACGATTTTCCACCATCTTTTTAAGGCAAATGTTTTGCCGATGCCACAAAAAGATGCTAACAGCAGGGCTTCCGGCCATACGGCAGTTATCTTTAAGATTTTTCATAATTCCTGATTGTGCAGCAATCGAAACATTATTACCTATTTTCAAGTGACCGGCTATTCCTACTTGTCCCCCCAAAAAACATCTACTCCCGATGGTTACGCTCCCAGAGATACCAGTTTGAGCAGCAATAACACAACGATCTCCAATCTCAACATTATGGGCAATGTGAACCATATCATCTATCCGTACGTCATTACCTATAACCGTATCATCCATGCTTCCGCGATCTATCGTACAGTTGGCTCCAATTTGGACATTGTTCCCGATAATAACTCTTCCGAGCTGCATAATGTCGACGATTCCCGTCTCTCCGATGTGAAATCCAAAGCCTTGCTGCCCAATTCTGGATCCAGTCTTGATGTATGCAAACTTACCAATTTTGGCGAAAGAAATGGTTGTATTCGATTCGATGTGAGAGTTCTCACCTACTTCTACACCACGTAAAATGGAAACATTACTCCCGATGAATGTTCCATCTCCTACCGTAACTTCATCATCGATAACCGCGAAATCCGAAATATAACATCCGGTGCCTATTACTGCCGTTCGTGAAATAGATGCCTTATCTGAAATGAACGTTTTCGTACGATCATGCTTAGATTTTATCGAGTAAAGCTCTTTAAGTAAAATCCCGAGAGCTAAATATGGGTTCAGAACCGATAGGGCAACCACATTGTTCGGTACCAGATGCGCATGCTTTTCAGCGACTAAACACGCAAATGCCTTAGTCTTTGATAATTCTTCAGTATAAATTACGTTGTGAAAGAAGGTAAGATCAGACTCAGAAGCATTATCGAGTCGAGCGATATTTCTAATTTCGATATCAGGAGAATACCCAACGGGTATCTCGATTGATAAAATATCACAAATATTACGAAGTGTAATGCCCCCTATTTTCTCGTAAAAATTACCATCAATCATGATCAATTAGTTTTTTCAAAATCACTTTTGGTAGTGTTTCATTCATTTTTTGCACAACCAGATCTGTAATATCGAGTCCATTCACATTGTAAAATACCAGTAACGCATCATTCGTTCCCTTGCTCAGTACAATGCTCAATTTCATGGATTTCGCGATCAATTTTATCACTTCGGAAAGTTTCGCTTGGATATGTTCTGTAAGTTTAAGATCGGCGTTTTTGATAACTTGAATTTCTGCATTATACTTAGCTGAAATATCAGACCATTTTGCTTCTACCTTAGCAATATCCTTGAGTTTCTGCTTTTGAGATAGACTCGAATCGTTTTTGATTCGCTCGTATTCTGCTTTAATCTTCATTTCAGATTCTCTAATTCTTAACAGGACTTCAGATAGCATCTCAGCTAATTTCTCATGACTCTGAAAACATACTGCCGAATCCTTCAGCCTCTGCCCGTCTAAGACTGCAATCCCTGCAGCATCCAGATATTGACTATCCTTTCTTTTGGGGAACGAACGTGGCATAAAACGATCGAGCAGAAGAACTGACGACATCAGGACCACGAAGATTACCGAAGCTAGCGCTATATGTCTTCCAAAGTTCCTTGTGTGCAAAGTGATTTTAAATAGCTCCATAAAAACAGAAATAAACAAGATTAGATGATACTATCGGATCACTGGCAAGTACAGTCCTTTCGAGTACACGAAACCATCGTTAATAACAACATAGATCTGATATAGGATGAGCTATTATATATGGAACCTCTCTACCTCAGCATTATCATGCTGAATTCGATTTCGAATTCATTCCGTTTTATACCAAGTCTCTATACGTTATTCAAAGGACTATGTTTATCGATAAAATTCTGTATCCTCGATAACGTTTCTTTTTTCCCGATTATTTCGATAATTTCGAAAACGCTCGGGGAGGCTAGGCGCCCGCATAAAGCTCCGCGCACCGCCTGCGCAATTTCGATTAACTTAACACCTTTCTCAGTGGCAAGAGTTTTTGTCGTTTCTAACAGTAAATTTTCGTTCAGACTGCCCGTATTTTCTACGAGCTCAGCGAAATCTTGAAGAAGAACGAGATGCTCCTTAGTAGCATACCTCGCACAGGCTTCCTCGAAATAATTCGGGGCAGCCAGATAAATTCTGGAAGACTCTGCCAGATCGACTAGAGTTCTAGACCGCTCTTTTAGGTTTCGCATACCGCGCAGAATATTATCTCGCTGAGCAGGAATTGGAACTCCTTCATTTTCTAAAAATGGTAATATACAGTCAAAAAGGGCCTGATCGTCTTTCATTTTTAAGTAATGTGCATTCAGGTTCTGTAACTTGGCCATGTCGAAGCGAGCTGGTGATTTACCGACGGCTCCTATATCGAACCATTCGATAGCCTCG
>JAISFY010000004.1 GCA_031263345.1 Holosporales bacterium
TTAACGATTGACAATGTATCGAATCCCAATTGCTTGATTTTTCGCATTGCAGATAATGTGTCGATTGTTTCACCAGACTGACTTATAAAGATGTACAGAGAATCTTTAGATAATGCCAAATTTCTGTATCTGAATTCAGAAGCAATTTCGACATCAACATGAAGGCCAACTAGTTCTTCTATCCAGTACTTAGAAAGAAGACCTGCGTAAAATGAAGTTCCACAGGCTATAACATAAATACTATTATAGCTTGCAATATCAAAATCGCAATTAAATTGAGAAATCATCTTATCGATAACTATTGGCTCCTCAGATATCTCTTTTATCATAAAATCTTCGAACCCATTTTTTCCAACGTCAGATAGTGACACCGTATTTGGGACTTTTTTTCTTTCAACGATTTCCCAAGTTTCCGTTAGAATATTATAACTTAACTGATCAGCCTTTTTTTGACAGACGACATAGTCTCCTTCGTCTAGATAGGAGATTTCATCACATAGCGTTGATAATGCGATGGCATCTGAGGCAATGTAAAAACTAAGTTTATCCTGACTCAATCCGATCGTCATCGGAGCTCCTCTTTTAGCTCCGATGATGGTATCTGCGTTTTGATCACAAATTGCCACGATCGCAAAAGTTCCAATTAATTGAGCAACTGCTTTTTTAAATGCATCAATAAAATCAAATCCAACCTTTAGATAAGAGTCAATCAATTTAGCGATAACTTCAGAATCAGATTCTCCTTCGAATAAAACATCATCCATTTCCAGTAGGGAATTTTTTAAAACTCGATAATTTTCAATGATCCCGTTATGAACGATGGATACTCCATTTGAGGTATGTGGATGGGTGTTTTGGATACTGACCTCCCCGTGAGTCGCCCACCTAGTATGGCCAATCCCGATCTTCCCGGCCGATCCTCGTTTAGCTACCAGTGTTTCAAGAGTCTCTAATTTCCCGACCGTTTTTACGGTCTGTAGTATCGAATTATCATCGATATAGGAGAGGCCAGCCGAATCGTACCCCCTATACTCGAGTCTATGAAGCGAGGCAATGAGGTTACCCACAACATCGTTTTTTTTACTCAAAATTGAGATGATTCCACACATGAATTCAATTGACGTTCGAAATTACGCGAATCTATTATGACACAAAATGGAGATGGGTGGACTAAACGTCTTTCATTGATAATTTTATTCGATCTTTTTCATCGATCCCTATGACTTTAACGCGAACCTCCTGTCCGTAATGCAGAACACTAGCGACGGATGACACCTTAAGATTGGCTATGTTACTGATATGCACCAATCCCTCTTTACTACCGATTGAAACGAATGCGCCAAAATCAGTAATTTTCGTGACTCGACCAGTAAAAACTGATCCAATATCTGGTGGACAGCAGACGGTCTTTACTGACTGTAGGGCTTCCTCGACTCTGGCCTTATCAGGTGAAAAAATCGATACCACTCCATTATCATCGATATCGATTTTGGCCTTCGTTCTTTCACATATTTCCTTGATGGTTTTTCCACCCGTGCCTATCAAATCACGAATTTTATCCTTTCCGATGATTAACGTATGAGTTCTTGGGGCATTCTCATTAAGCTCATTCCTGGCCCGAGAAATCGTTTTCTGCATAACACCCAGGATATGTAATCGACCGACCCTTGCCTGATCTAGCGCTACCCTTAGGATTTCCTCACTAATGCTGGGGATTTTGATATCCATTTGCAAGGCAGTTATGCCATCTTCGGTTCCGGCAACTTTAAAATCCATATCTCCGAGATGATCCTCATCACCCATAATATCCGAGAGGACGATGTAATCAGAGTCACTTTTGATTAGTCCAACTGCAATTCCAGCGACTGGGGCCTTTAGTGGAATTCCAGCTGCCATCATCGACAGGGAAGCCCCACAGACGGTCGCCATCGACGAAGATCCATTGGACCCGGTCACATCCGAAACTATTCTGACGGAATATGGAAAACTATCTTTAGATGGAAGAATTGGATTCAAAGCTCTCCAAGCTAATTTCCCATGCCCAATTTCCCGTCGTCCGGGGGCCCCGATTCGCCCAGTTTCCCCGGTAGCATACGGTGGAAAATTATAATGAAGCATAAATCTTTCTTTCCGATCTCCAACTATATCGTCTATTATCTGTTCATCGGAGCTAGAACCTAAAGTCGAAACGACGATGGCCTGGGTTTCTCCTCGGGTGAAGAGGGCGCTTCCATGTACCTTCGGGAGGAAATCTATTTCGCAGGAAATGCTTCGGATTTGATCTAATTTTCTTCCATCAATTCGTTCTCGGGTTTGTAAAAGAGTTTCTCGCATTTCTCGAGCCAAAAGGTGTTCGAAAAGGCTGTCGATAATGACCTTTGCATGTTTCTCACCAAATTCATCAAATAACTCATCTTTAGCTTTTTCAAGACATTCGCTACGCTCGAGTTTATCTCGAATCCGTAGAGTATTCCTAATTTTTTGAATTGAAAAATTTTCGATTTCTTTCAGAGTTTCTCTGTATTCTTCCTCGAATGGAACTACCTGCAATCGCGGTTTGCCAGCTTTCTTTGCGAGATTTTCGATCATGTCGAGAACCGGCTGAAATGACCGAAATCCGAACATTACGGCTTCGAGCATAATGTCTTCTGGTAACTCGCACGCTTCCGATTCTACCATCAGAATTCCATTACGAGTTCCAGCTACGACCAAGTCGAGGTCAGAGGCTTGTGTCGGATTCAGGATATACCCATCATCCTTCGTATAACCAACCTTACATGCCGCAATTGGCCCGAGGAATGGAATCCCAGATATACCGAGAGCCGCTGAGGCCCCGATCATGGCCGCAATTTCTGGACTGTCATTGGCAGAGTAGCTGAGGACCGTGCAGACGATTTGAACTTCATTTAAAAATCCACTCGGGAAAAGCGGCCTGATTGGGCGGTCGATCAATCTTGAAATTAGGACTTCACGATCTGAAGGTTTTCCTTCCCTTTTCAAAAACCCACCAGGTATTTTTCCAGCCGCATAAAATCTCTCTTGATAATTTATCGTAAGTGGAAAAAAACTAGCATCTGCCGCGATCTTTTTAGAAAAAACGACGGTGCAAAGAACGATCGTATCCCCGAAGCGGACAACGACGGCTCCATCAGCTTGGCGAGCAATCTTTCCGGTCTCCAGAGATAATGTCCTTCCAGCCCAAGCTATCTTTTCCGTTTTAATTGAAAACATAATGAATTATTCCCTTTCCAAAAATGAATTGACTTTTTTACCGATTTTACAACGTACGCTTATGCTAACACAACGAACGGTTGCATTTCCATGAAAAATATATACAAACGATTGAAAATCAAGTATATACTTTTTTAACACCAGTCGTTACGAACTTCATCTAACCGATCCTCCAAGATGGCATTCCTGATATCAGTCATCAATCGGTTCATCGTAAAAATATTATGAATAGAGATTAGGCTACCAGCTAAGCTTTCACGAGCTCGAAGGAGGTGATGAATATAGGCTCGAGAGAAATTGCTACACGTATAGCATTGACATGATTCGCTGATAGGATCAAAATCATCGTAGAATGCTGAGTTGTTGAGATTGATAAATTTTTGCCCTTTATTGGGGAGTTCCTTGACCTTAACGATAGCAGCACCGTGCCGAGCTATCCTGGTCGGCGCTACGCAATCGAATGTATCGATTCCGTAATTGACTCCCTCGAGAATATCCTCAATTCCGCCAATTCCGAGTAAATGGACATATCTGGATCGATCGAGCATTTCGGTCGTCATACCAATAACTTCGTGCATCTCAGATCGTGTTTTTCCGAGAGAGCCCCCAATCGCAAACCCAGAAAAGTCATTTTCGTTGGCAAAGCGGGCACTTTCCTGCCTCAGGTCTCTGTAAATACCCCCCTGAATGACGACCAACAGTGTCTGAGAATCTTGTCGTCCATGCATCCTTATTTCTTCAAGAGATCTAGAGGCCCACCTTTTGCTCTTTTCCATCGAGTTCGCAGTATACAATTTACTGACATGATAGGGGGTACATTCATCCATCGATACGATAATATCTGCATTTAAATCCATCTGAATTTGCATCGATAATTCAGGAGTTAAGTTCACAATCTTCCCATCGATATACGAACGGAACTGAGCCCCCGATTCTGTCAAATTCAATAAAGTCCTTCTGCGATCCCCAAAACGAGTTCCCTTAATTTCAGAACTAACACTCCCATGCCCGAGACTAAAAATCTGAAACCCACCAGAATCGGTAAAAATTGGCCCACTCCAAGAAAGAAATTGATGTAAACCACCAGCTCTTTTGATGAGGTCACTTCCTGGCTGCAACATCAGGTGGTATGCATTAGACAGAATGATTTGTGTTCCTGCATTTTTAACGTGATCGATTGTAAGGCCCTTTACATTCGCCTTCGTGGCGCAGAATATAAAGGAAGGAGTGTTAATAATACCGTGGCGAGTGTGAACAATCCCGATCCTTGCCATCGATTTTTGACTTTTCTTCACTATCTCAAATTTGAACACTTTTCTCCTTTTCCCCTCACTAATAATAACTAAGGTTCGAATTTACAATAAAATTCCGTGCAGGAAATTACCAATTTATGCTTCCGAAAAGCAAGATCAAACTGATGATCGCTTTGTAATAAAAGCCAACTTAGATGAGAAAATATCTGAAAGGACATTCCCTTAATTAATACTAACTTAACTAGCGATTGATAGGATGTTAAAGAATGGGCATCAACACCTTGTAGTTTTAATGTCCATGCTTATTGGAGGTATCAAATAATGAATAATATTGTAAAAATTATTTCAACGCTAGTTGTTAGCGCTGTGTTTACATTCAATGAAGGGGTCTGTGATAATCTACCTAATTACTCAGAAAACCACCAGAATATACCAAGGGAAATCCAAGGTCACATTGTGCAATTCTGTCCTAGGTGCTTTCCCACACCACGAGACATAGGAATCATCGCTGGTGCTGGGGTGGTCGGAGCTCTTGTCGGAGGAACAGTCCAAGCCTTCAAAAATTTATATGATCCAGCATCTGGGGATTGTCTCCAAAGCGCTTGGGTCAGTGGTGGATTAAAAGGCGCGGCTGTCGGTTTAGCCTTGGGGTATTCATTGTGCAGAGATGGCCAATTGTACAAACTCCTTGTAGAAAAAACAAGGAGAACAGCAATCCCACACATCAACTATTCTTTCCCAGAAGATGCTCAATGAGATCATGGTAGATTCTAACATTAAGCCAAAATCAATTTTACACCTAATCAGATTATATGGAGGATGTAGTTTTTATGAAACAAATTACCAAAATTTTAAGCTGTATCAGTATGGTGCTGTCATTTTCATTGGTCAATGATGCAAAAGCTATAGTAGATATAGTAGACGGAGACCCTGAACAAGACTACAACGATTATCATAACCAAGGTACGAATGTAGTAGTAGAATTTCCTCGGTTTAATCCTCAATCATTTTATCTCCCGTATATAGGAGCAGTAATTGGTGGAGGATTAGGGGTTGGTATTGCATTACTGAGCAATTGGAATTCCAATAATCTAAATCCACCGGTAGCTTTAGATTCATTCCTGTGTTTTATAAAGGGTGCCTTTATAGGAGGAGGTGCGGGAGTAATTATTGCTCGTGATCAATATTTGATCTCTCTGGTATCCGCTCAAAAGTTAGCTGGAAAACCTGTAGGCGGACAGTTTAGAAATCATCGTCAAGACGTTTTATAACTACTAAAAAAGCCTACCGTACGATGAATGGAGGAGTCGTTTGACTCCTCACTTTACATCTCCAGATAATGTATATTATGGAAACATTTTCAATTAATCTAAAAAAATGGATGCATGGATGCGATGATGAACGCTATTCCCGATTCGTTTTTATGTGTTTGATCATAAAACAGACGAATCCCATCAAGGCTATAATGCCAGATATGGCCAGGACGGCTGGCATCGTATCAAATTTGCCGTCCGTAAAAAAGTCGGCCACAACGTAGCCTATAAAGCACCCAATGAATGCCCAGCAAAAACCCGATAAGATATTATACCCAATGAATCTTGGTGGATAAATTTTAGCCGCGCCGATAATGATTGGACTGATGGTACGAATTCCGTATATAAAACGGAATGCAAATATAAAGAATATATCCATTTTATTTAAAAGCGAGAAAACTTTATCTCTTGCGACTTGTAATTTCGGGAATCGTAAAATAAGCCAGTTGATTCCGGCTTTATATCCAAGGAAAAATAGCCCCTGATCGACTAAAACGGTAGTAGTAAAAGCAATTATAAATATCTTATATATCGATAAATATCCACCAGCAGCGAAAGCGCTTGCCGTTAGCAATATTACCTCTCCTTCAAAAATAGAACCCAAAAAAACGGCAAGATATCCCCATTCTTTTACAAATCCGGAAATGAGAGCTGCATCAAACATCACCTAAATGATAGATCCCTCTCTGGGCAAGCTCGATCCGGAGGACAAATCAGCAAGGACCGTTTCACCTCCTATCATCGTCTGCCCGCTGCAAACCTGCGGAGCGATGCCACACGGAAGCCATACATCGACCCTACTCCCAAATCTAATAATTCCGAAAATTTCCCCTTTAGATGCGTTCTGACCGTCGTGTATATCGCAGACGATTCTTCTCCCAATCATTCCCGCTATCTGAGAAACTGCCATCAAATTCGAAGGGTCATTATTAGTTTCGATTATGACTGTGTTTTTTTCATTGAAAATACTGGCCTTCTCTAGGGCAGCATTTAAAAAAGAACCTGGACTATAGATGATGTGCCTTATTCTGCCAGAAGCCGGTAGTCTATTTACATGTACGTTAAAAAGGCTCAAAAATATACTGACTCGATATCGCTTCTCTTCGCCAATATCTAAATCATTCGGCGGGATTTCGAAATTAATTGCACAAACCGTACCATCTGCTGGGCTAACTATAAGGCTGTCATCGTTGGGTACTGACCTTTTCGGATTTCTGAAAAAGAAAATACAAAAAATCGTGAGGATCGCACATATCCATGCTAATGAGACAATAAACATCGAAAAAAGAACAGTAAATGCTACTGCCCCACCAATAAATCGGTACCCATCTCTATGAATAGAAAAATCAAGCCCTGGGAAATTCATCCAATAACCAGTATGAAAGAGCATCAGACCCAGTCAGATTCTATCATATACAATTTTGCTAATGCTACCCAATTATACTTTCTTCACCAATTCCTTGCAGATCGTAGATAAAATGACCGCGACTGGAATCGAAATAAATATACCCGCGGCTCCCAGGACAGAAATTGCAGCACAAATTGAAAATAAGAGCCACACAGGCTGAATGCCGACACTCTTCCCGATCAATTTCGGAGTCATTATATTCGAATCCAATAGTGGAACAACCGTATAGAGACAACACATTAAAATATACTGATGAATCGATGAAAAATCATCGATCGCCATCACGAGGGTCATCGAAAATCCAAAGACTGGACCGAAGAATGGTGCGAATGATAAAAATCCAGAAAGTATACCGCAAATGACATATTCACTTAATCCCAGAAAAAATAAACCAGTCGAGTATACGACGGTTAATATACAGCACACCGCAAACTGCCCTCTTACATATGCTCCGAGATTCGTATTGATTCGACTCAGCGCCATCATCACCGTCTCCGATGCTATTTTTTTTAAAATCGATTGAACGGAAACGGTTATTTTGTCCCAGTCTCTGAGGAGGTGAAACACTA
>JAISFY010000009.1 GCA_031263345.1 Holosporales bacterium
CTGTCGTACAAGTCGCAACCGTCAGGTGCAGCTTCCTTATACATACTCTCGTTAGTCTTTTCAAGGGCTATATGCTTTGAATCCAGGAAGGTCTGATACGGTGTCTTACCATAGCAATATTTCCCACTATGTGGACGTTCTCTATTGTAATACCTTAACCATACACTCCGAACCCCTCCAGCAGATATTATCATCCCCTGTTTCTTGAGTTCATTAGAAGCCCTTAGTTGTCCATATGCCGGATACTCTATCGCTATGTTAATCACGGCTCTCTCGATACTTTCCTCAACCCTATTCTTCAGGATAGGCTTCTTTCTGGACATTTCTACTAATGCTTCCTCTCCTCCCTTTTCATAGAGATTCTTAAAACGATAGTAGCTGTCTCTACTGTATCCCATGGCCTTACAGGCCGCCGAGACATTCCCCAATTGTTTCCCGAGTTCAAGTAATCCTACCTTTGGTTTGATGATCTTTTGCTGTAAATTCATCTTTCTTCTCCTAAAAAATGTTACCTACCTATACGCGAAACGAACGAACTCGCCTCGTATGGGCTTCGTTCGTTTCGCTTCCTATTGTATAATACCTGTCAGATTAATTCTTGCCTATTACAGATAAGATGATAGCCAGATGAAATTTATTGTATTAGCTCTTCTGATGTTTCAACTAAAGAGCTTTCTTCTTTTTGTTGCTCATCATTCGATTCAAGAATCTGCTTAATTTGTTCACTCTCAGCGTCTTTTTTCTTTTCTGGCTCATTCGATTGGTTACTTATCTTTTTGAAACTTGTTGAAGAATTAGGCTGTTGATGCTCAGGTCGTCGCGGAGCATTCTCCTTATTTTTCTCTTCGACCTCCTTTTGAACGGTGTGAATGATATCAGGCTTTTCATAACTCATTTCCCAAGAGCGAGATGTAAGAACAGGCTCGTTAGTAACGGCCACAACAGCAATTGGGACTTCCGGCATTGCCTCTGGAGGCTTTTCTGGAATTTTAACTAATAACGCTGTTGGATCTCCTGGCTTTTTCGGCACGAAAGCTTTAATCCCAACATATATTTTGGATATTTTTCCATCGCTTAGTGGAATTTTAAAGACTAATACGATTTGATTCGAAGAAGTTTTGTCTGGACTCACTACGTCGGCCCTATATTTTTGAAGAAACCTGAAAACGGACCAATTACCAACACACTGAACAGTTACTCCCGTTTCATCCAAAATTACATCAGGATCATTAGGATCAGAAACTGGATATGGGGCCTGATCATCTCCTTGCGCCCACCTAAGATAAATTCCAATTATGTCCCCTAAGTACCAGATCACAATCTTATCCTCAGTAAACGGTTCAACTTTTTTATCTGTGTTTAGCCTAAAAACTCGAGTAACTAAATAATCTGTATTAGTTTCTTCTCTTTTATTAATTGCGAAATCTATTTCTAAACCAACCTTTACTCCTTCTCGTTGATTAAAACCGAGAGAATCTCCGAAAAATAGTCTAATTTCATGAATCCTCTTCAAAAACTCGTACAGTTTTTGAGCATCTTTACCAAGTTGGTATATCTGATCCAGAATAATCTCGGGTTCCCCGCCAAATTCATCGTACATTTTGAAAAATTCTCGAACTGCATCAAGGTCGGCGTCATTCGCCGTCCTCTGGGCTTTATCATAATTAGTAAAAGGAAATCGCCCATAGAGATGTTTCATGTAATAATCTCTTAAGGCATTATACCTCTCGATATTTCTCTTCCTGAGCAGGATCTCAGCTCGCGACATAATTCCCCTTTTAATTTCCTTTACAATGTTTAGAAAATAATCACCAGATCCCGCTTTTATCTCATCAGATGATATTTTGGATGTGATGTTATCGATGGTGTACCCATTGAGTATTCCCTTGATAAATCGTTCTACAACCGTCATCGAACTGGCTGGATTTCTTTTCCTAAAACCCCTAACATTTTCGACAATTCTTGTCCATTTCGTTAGTAATTTAAGTTCTCCGTGATTCTGATCATAAATTACAGCTAAGTTTAAAAAATCGACTATGATCCCAGCGAAATCGAGCGCCAATCTTTCTATGACGCTACGCTGCAACTGAATATAGAGCGCCAACTCCTCAGAATCTGAAGCAGAAAAGGCTAAAAGCCCGGCCCCCTGTTCTCCATTCCAGGATCTGAATGTTAAGTCCTGCGGTCGGTATGGCTGTTGTTTATCCAAAAGAGAGTCGATATGCCTTAACAATGAAAATGCTACTTTATTTAGGACTCCCCTAAGATTCCCGAAAACGAATCCCAGTTTATCATCTCGTAATATTTTAAGAAGACTTACGAATCGTGGGGCTACCCCCTTGAGCTCGGCAACCTGTTTCTGTAATATTTCCTCGGAGGTTATTTCTGAAGTCATTGCCGATGGGGAATCGACTATACTCTGTGCCTTCGCGATCGTACTATCGATGACGGCGATCATATTGGCCTTCGCCGCGAGTAGAATCCCTTCCTGCATAAATCTTGGAAAATCTTTAATCGTAGTCAATGAGAATTTCACAAAGCGTTGTCCGATTTCGTACGCTTTCTGTACGAGTTCATCATCCCAGAAAAACATTTTCCCCTCAGGGATTTCAGTAACCAATCTGTAATCTCCAGGAATTTCCATAAAATTTTCAGAAAAAAGCGCTGTTAAACAACGATTCATAAGGTAAATTCCGCTAGATAACTTTCTAGATTCCTTCGTTGATTCCACTACATCTGCACCTCCACTTAGCATATTGTTAAATTCAGAGATTTTTGATTTGAGGTACCCAAAATTAACGGCCGTAACGTCGAGGAGTTTTTGGGCAGTATCTTTACCAAATAAGACCTCTACCCCATCTAAAAATTCATCGAACTCTTTGTCTGGAATAAAAATGTCGTTATCTAACCATGTTTTTCCATCTTCACCGAGCTCATCACAAACCATTTCTAAATCCTTTGCGAAATTACGCATCTTACTGAGATCTGGTACTTTTTTAAGCTGCTGATGAGTAAGATTCTCTATAAATGTACTGAGCATCGAAACAATGCTATTCTCTGATTTAGATGTAAAAATCGTATCCAAATATGCCTGAAACAGATCGATTAGGACGTTATACGCCGTCTGTCTATATGATGTTAAATTGATCGATGGGAACGGAGTATTCATGAGGACTTGCCTGAACTGTTGATAACTATCCAGAAATTCCCTAGATAAACAACCATGAAATGTATAGTCAATTAAGTCGTTCAGATCATTTGGATCACCGGAGGTTCTCAAAGAATCAAATCTTTTTATATTCTTTTCGAGCTCAATTAAACCGAAGACATACTCTTTTACAGCTGCATATTCTTTACTATTACGCGGATTTAGAATTTCCGAAATATTAGATGATCGAGAAGTAGGTTTCATATTAAGAAACATTCTCGCTCGCAATAAAAGATTCATATAGATCGTTCTAATGACAACCTTCTGATAAGATGCCCGAAGTGTTTCTCTGAGACTACTGTCAATCGATCCACACCAAGAAGCCGGTACAAATACCGATGAAAACCTAGCATAATTTATTTGATGCATCATAGATAACAGCTGATTCGTACATTCGGCCAGTATCTCGTTTCCGTTATTATTCAAATTCTTAAATGTTAGATCACTAGCACTTTTTATGAGTGATGATATTTTAAAAAGAGCTGGAAATAAGGCATCCCTACTTTGCTTTAGCTTATCCTTCGCGCTGAATAAACCATAACTACCGATTACTACAAATGCTGCGGTGGAGATCTTTGCTATAAATATTGATTTATTGGTTTGATGAATCTTGGATAACATTGGGACCGCAATTCCGTCTTCCATAAATACCTTTTTTAGTAAGAGATCTTCAAAGAAAAAAATCTTTTTTGCGGAAAATTGATCATCTAAAATGGTTGCGGTCATACTGCCTGCTTCGTTAATATCTGCGTCGGGTGTTCCCATAATTGCCATCGTCTCTTCATCTCGGTTCGATTGATCGAACTGGAGGAGTGGTACCATCTTGCTATCACCAGTAAAGTAAAAGCCTCGAAAGTAAAACTTTTCTTCAGCAGAAGAAGATTTAAAAATTGTTTCGATATAGCACTTTAATGACTCTTTGATAGTTAGTAATTCGCTTGGAAAAACGAATACACCATCTCGCATCGTTGTAACAGAACTTTCCGAAAATATTTCCATCCTAATCTCGTTGAGCTCATCTTCCAGGGAAGCGAACGCATTATCAAGAATTCTTGACGTAAAAATCGTATTACTAGAAAATGGAGAAGACCAGCCGAGCATATTCGCCCTATTTCTGACCGGAATTTCAGAACAGAAACTTTGAAATCCAGGAACGATGTCGGATTTTGTAACAACAATATAAATCGGTAATTTCATTCCCAAATAATTTTGGGCAAAATTTAATTTTCTTGCAATGAACAGAGCTCGTTTTTTTATTTCATCTATAGGAAGTTTATTTTTTCCATACAACTCATTTGCT
>JAISFY010000019.1 GCA_031263345.1 Holosporales bacterium
AGAGTTATTGCTAGGAGACACGGAGCACAGAAGCACAGTGTACAAGGAGGTACATGAGCATTCGAGCACCGGATCGACGCAGCAGGAACCTGATTGTGGAGGGGTTGGGAGGAAGTCTAATTTTGTCAGCGAGGGTGTCCGCATTCTTTTTGGTTGTCTTGTTATACAAGTTTGGCCGGATGAAGGTTATAAGTAAATCGAAGAGCTTTTAGGGATTTACTTAGGGGGCAACAAAAAAACCAATGTTTTCGCCCAGATGTTATTAAAACAAACGAAGCAAGACTAACACAAACCTCCGAAAAATCAATCAGAACATTCGAAAATATTCGATAAAGATACATCCAAGCCAGCCCGACACGCACTTCTGAAATGCTTAGAGGCTTGCCGGGCAAGGAAATTCACTGTCCCGGAAAAGGGGAAATCCACTGGGGTACTCCCATTACTTATAAATAAACGGGCTGTCCGTTCGGAACAGTGGTATCATAGTTGATTGTTGAGTAAAGATTTTATAACATCTAGACTGTGGTAAGATTAGTGAGAGATAGAAATTTTCTAACTCACTATCCATGTTTTTTCGTTTGGAGATTTGTATTATGAGTAAGGGCGATAGTGTTGGCCCCAATCAGCAGGAATTTAAGGGTCTGCGATCAATCATTTGGCCAATTCATGATTTTGAATTAAAAAAGTTCCTGCCGATGGGTTTGATGATGCTGTGTATTCTATTCATTTATACGCTTGTTAGAGACTTGAAGGATACATTGATGGTAAGTTGCGCCACTGGCGGCGGAGCTGAAACTCTGGGGTTTCTCAAGCTTTATGGGGTAACCCCATCGGCGATCCTCTTCATGGTCGTTTTTGTAAAATTAGCTAATATTTTTGATCGAGAGAAGTTATTTTTTGTTATAATATCGTTCTTCTTGCTTTTCTTTGCTGCTTTTGGGTTTGTTCTATACCCTTTGCGAGATGTTCTTCATCTATCTCAGGAGGCCATCACATCGTTGCAGGAATCGTTCCCGAGGCTACATTGGGTTTGGCCGGTTATTGGGAACTGGAGCTATGCCCTGTTCTATATCCTATCGGAACTTTGGGGCAGCGTCGTTCTGACTGCCCTATTTTGGCAATTTGCCAATGAAATAACTAGGGTTACCGAAGCTAAAAGATTTTATAGCCTATTCGGCTTCGTAGGGAATTTCGGATTGTTGGCTTCTGGATCCGTCATTATAATTTGCTCCAATTTCGCAAAGAGCAGTACTGGAATTGAAGGAATCGACGCCTTCGGAATTAATCTTAAGTATCAGATGGGGGCCGTTGTTCTATTTGGATGCATTTTGCTTGGTATTTATCGCTGGATGCACAAATACGTTTTAACTGATGCGAGGCTCTATAGCCCAGGTGAAGGAACGCAGAAGAAGAGTAAGCCTAAGCTCGGATTGGCAGAAAGCGCTAAAATGATTTTTACATCTCCGTATCTTCTTATGATTGCCGTTTTGATGCTTGGATACGGAATTTCGATTAATCTGATCGAATGTGTATGGAAAGGTCAAATCAAGATGCAATATCCAGATTCGAATGATTACAATGCCTTGATGGGCAAGCTTTCATTAACGACTGGAATCATTACGATTGTCGTTATGTTGGTTGGGGCTAATATCTTGAGACGCTTTTCATGGAGAACGGCGGCCCTAGTAACCCCAGTATTTTTGTTGGCAACGAGCGTTGTCTTCTTCGGAGTTATAATGTACGAAAATTCTAACGGCATGGAGTCGAATATAATGGGGGTGGCCGTTTTATTGGTTGCCGTCATCGTTGGTCTGATTCAAAATGCCTTTTCTAAAGGGGTTAAGTACTCGCTGTTCGATTCGACGATGCAGATGGCTTATATTCCGCTCGATCAAGAACAAAAGGTCAAGGGACAAGCGGCTGTCGGAATCTTAGCTGGTCGCGGAGGGAAATCGGGTGGAGCATTTATCCAGTCAACTCTTCTGCTCGCTGCTGGGGGTGGAGTTTCGCTATCTAGTATGGTAGATATTCTAGGCTCTATTGTTTTCGTCGTCGTTATCCTGTGGATTGCTTCCGTTTGTGGTCTCAGTAAGAAATTTGAGGCCCTGACGGCAGAGAAAGCGTCATCTAAGGATTAAGTTTTGATAGCGTCCTACTCCTCTTTAAAATTACTGAATTATCAGACGGGTAGGGCGCCGTTTTTTCCTCTTTCTGTGCAAAGATCTGGAGCAATAATTGTGTGTATCCCTTAGTACTTTTGGGCATAGATCAAAGAGACTAAGTGGCGAATAGCGGCTCACTAGAAGTCTTGTATCTTTAGGTCGTAGAGTCGTTATTTTCCCTAATCAAAGTTAGTTTATCCAATTTTTTGTTGCCTTCAACAATTTCTTTTATTTTATCATTAGAAATATGGGTATAGATTTGTGTGGTTGAGACGTCTCTGTGACCTAGTAGCTTCTGAATTGTTAGGATATTTGCTCCATTGGCTAGTAAATGCGTCGCGAAGGCATGGCGTATGACGTGTGGAGATATTTTCGATTTGGCAATACCAACTTCTGATGCGATTTTTTTGAGAAGCTTTGCAAATCCTTGCCTTGTGATGTGTCCGTCTTTCGATTTCGATGGAAAGAGAAAATTACTAAACCATCCTTGACATTTACGGTATTCGATGTATTCGTGAACTATTCGATTTGCATATTCGTTTAGTGGTATAAGGCGTTCATGACCTCCTTTCCCACGTATAAGTAATGCCATACGTTTTGTTTCGTAATCGATTATTATCGAGTTCAACGTTAGGGTAACGAGTTCAGAGATTCTAAGTCCGGAGCCATATAATATATGCAGTATGGCCTTCAATTTAAGCGAAGATTTTTTTTTGTCATCGAAATGACTGATGAGTCTCATCATTTCATCCTGTGACAACGTCTTTGGGAGAGGTTTGTTATTATTCTTCAGTTTAATATCTGTCATTGGATTTGCCGTAATGATTTTCTCATCGTACAGAAAGTTGAAAAAATTCCTGAGAGCAGCGATATTTCTCATGATTGAGGTTTGCTTTGTTCCAGCTAGGCGAAGCTCCTCGATATAAGCCACTATATCTGATCTACTAACGGTAACGGCCAGCACATCGTTCGTTTTGAAGAATTTAACGATATCTGATTTATAAGCTGAAACAGATTGAAGAGATAAATTACGATCAGCAATTAACATCTCTTCAAACCTTTCCAGTAGATCGTTAAAACTATTCAATGATTTCGATATCACTGAAGAAAAACTTTATTTCTGAGGCGGCCGTCTCTTGCGCATCTGAGCCGTGAACTGCATTCTGGTCCACTGATAGTGCAAATTTGTGTCTTATTGTTCCTTCTGAGGCATTGGCTGGGTTTGTATCTCCTATCAGAGTTCTATAATCTTTTATGGCGTTTTCTTTCTCCAAGATTTGCACAATAACTGGGCCAGAACTTAAAAATGTACAAAGATCATTATAAAAAGGCTTAGACGAATGAATTTCATAGAAAGTTCTGGCTTGTTCTAGTGTTATTCTAATTCTTTTCTGTGCGATGATCTTAAACCCGGCAGCCTCTATCATGCTATTAATTTCTCCGGTCAAGTTTCGTCGTGTCGCATCCGGTTTTATTATGGAAAAGGTTTTCTCTATCATACGACAAATCCTTTCTAAAAAAGCAAATTTACTCTGCCCATATTAGAGAAAAATTACACCAATCGGAAGAGTGAAGTTTTCTCGATCTTCACAATTCATGAAATAAGATTCATTTTAATCTTTGAGTTTTAAATTACTCCAGAAGGCCTTCGTTTCTGAGATAACAATCTTGCGGAGGCCGAATAACCCTATTAGATTCGGAATTGCCATCAAACCCGTTGCAATGTCTGCCAATGTGAAGACAATATTAATCTTATAAAAGGGTCCCAATGCGACGAAAAAAAGAAATAAAAGCTTATACGGGATTATGTACTTATCTCCAAAAACGAATTGAGTACATTTCTCACCATAATAACTCCACCCAATTATTGTTGTAAATGCAAATAAGATAATTCCAAGATCTACGATGTATTTACCGCAAGCGGCGAAGTTTAATCCTGAGTAGAATGACTGAGAAGTCAAATGAGCCCCTTCCAGTTGACACGAATCTGTAAAAAGCCCAGTATCATGACAAGTTAAAATTAGAACGAGACCGGTCATCGTACAGACTAAAACGCTAAGAATTGCCCCGGCCATGGATACCAGCCCCTGTTTGACCGGTGAATTCGTTTGAGCAGTAGCCGATGCAATCGCTGCACTTCCGAGGCCCGATTCGTGAGAAAAAATACCGCGGCTTACCCCTATGCTGACAATTTTGGAAACGGTAATGCCACACCCGCTACCGAGAATGGCCTCTGGGCTAAAGGCTCCATTAAAAATCGCCACAAATACATCTGGAATGGACATGAAATTCATGGCTAGGACGATAATTGAAGTGCCTATATAGAACAATGTCATTATCGGGACGATTTTTTCAGACACGGCTGCAATACGTTGAAGACCGCCTAAGACGACAGCGGCAACACTAGTGAGTATAAAAATGGCCGCAATGATAATTGAAGCACCGAATGATTCCAGGGCAACGGCAATCGAATTACTTTGAGCTAGCGTCCCAATCCCAATTAATGCAACCAAAATGCCACAAATGGCAAAGGTATTAGCCAAAAATTTTGAATATGGTTTCGAATGTAACCCGATTGCGATGTAATACATCGGACCACCGCACATACTTCCATCTTTTCCATATATTCTATACTTTATTGCTAAAACCCCTTCAGAATACTTGATAGCAAAACTTACAATAGAGGAAATCCATAGCCAGAAGATAATTCCTGGACCTCCACAAGTAATCGCAACAGCAATTCCAACAATATTCCCAGTTCCAACGGTCGCCGAAAGTGCGGTACATAAAGATGCAAAAACTGAAACATCTCCATCACCTCCATCCTTTTCGGAAATATATTTCATAGCTAATTTAATCTTTGAAAATCCCAAAACTCCGAGTTTAACTGAGAAATAAAAACCGGTTAATAAGATGAACCCGATTAGCGGCCATCCCCAGAGGATTTTGTTGACAAAAATTATAAGATTTTCAATGGTTTGCACTACGAACTCCAAATTGATGAGCTACAAGATCCGCAACAATTGTAGCCTTGGCCCTTTCTATCGCATCTATTTCCTCATTCGTTGGAGGGCGTCCCATGTATTCAGTAAGAAAGGTCACCATTCTTTGACCAAAGAATTCAAAACGGCAGAATAACCATCCCAAAGCAGTGTACAAATCCTCTCGTCTGTTCCGCATGAAGTCTATTATATAAAATTTTCCATCATCTCCAGCTATGATTTTAATCAGTCCGCGAATTCCAGGTGATAATACCTGATCGGGACCGCTAGCCTGCAGGACATGAACCCTTTTCATAAGAACTGCAAGTTTTCGAATATCTTCATCAGCTAGTAAATCATTTTTTCCCAACAGATGACCAGGGACCTGTTCTACGGTACGTGAACCACGTACTTTTGGCCCGATCCCAGCTTCAAGCGCTAATCGGAATAACTTCATAACTGGAGGGCTGAAATCTTCACGGTAAACATTATATTTTACATTATTAACTTTAACAATCCAGTAATTATGGTACTTTTTTAGGATAACTACTTCATCAGGCTGTACTTTCAGTTCTCTGGCAACATCTTCCTGAACTCGGGTAGGAGTAGTCATTACAGATTCTGCGGGAAAGGTCCGGAGAATCAATAACGCCCAAGCTAGGGCGATCCTGATTCCAGCAAACATTATCTGTATATTATCGAGAGTTTTATATCAGACTACTCATCAAGGTTAACATAATCTTAAGCGCAGTTAAATACACTTATGATAAATTTTTCAAATTCTTTGGGGTTTGATATCTTGATCGATGACGTCGTTCTGGATTGGTTTTGCTTGATCAATACTAGTAGAGTTGGGCCGAAGACATTTTGGACACTGATGAAAACGTATAAAACAGCGAAAGAATCTCTGAAACATGTTGCTAATCCGTTTCCAAAAAGTTCAGCTGAAAAGATATTACGTTCAGCGAACTGCGATATAATTTTAGCAAACGAAAGCTCCTTTCCGAAGGGGTTGAGAAGGTCATGCTTCTGTCCACCTATGCTGTATTATAAAGGAGATAAATCGATATTATCGAAAAAGAAGATAGCAATCATTGGAGCCAGGAATGCTTCAATTAGCGGGATGTCGATTGCCAAAAATCTAGCCTCAAAGTTATCTGATAAGTTCGCAATAGTATCTGGATTGGCAAAAGGAATCGATTCGAGCGCTCATTTCGGTTCATTGTCTATACCAGAAAACGGAGCAGCAATTGCCGTCCTACCAACTGGGATTAATAAAGTTTACCCAAAGGAAAATACAGATTTATATGAGAAAATTGCAAAATTTGGAATACTACTCACGGAAGTTGCTCCCAATTCTGGTCCAGATCTCGGAATGTTTCAGGCTCGAAACAGGATCATCTCCCTCTTGGCCGATGGAATGATTATTATAGAAGCAGCTGCTAAATCGGGAACATTAGCGACGGCGAAGGCTGCCCTTGATGTTGGGTGTGAGGTAATGGTTGTTCCTGGTTCACCAATCGATCCGCGATCATTTGGTTCAAATTTACTAATTAAAAACGGGGCAACTTTAGTTCAAAATCATGTGGATATTCTCGAAGTACTGAAGTTTGAGGAAAATTTCAAGCAACCAGAAGTTCCGGATCAAACGGTAATTATAGACGAGGACAGGGATACCGATAATTTAAGGGATAGGGTTCTATCACTATTGTCAACCAAGGCCGTTTCTCTCGATGAAATTGCGTACAATGCGAACCTGCCAATCCAGCAGCTATTATGTGTCATATCAGAGCTAGAGATTTTGGGAAAGATAGTGAAGCACGCTACGAATGAGGTATCATTGGCGTGAGTAAAGCGCCCTCATCGGCCTCTGTACTTCAAATTCAGAAAGACGGCGATGAATCTCGACACGGCCATCGAAAGAGGGTTTTACAGAAGCTAACTAAGCATGGCTATTCATCATTCATTGATTATGAAATTGTGGAAATGATGCTATTTTTAGTATTCAAGAGGAAGGATACGAAACCTCTTGCCAAAGCTTTACTAGGGAAATTCGGGACGATCGATAAGATTTTAGGAGCTTCACCGGATAGTTTGATGAGTATTCCAGGAATCGGAACAAGCGCAGTGAATACTTTTAAAATCGTCGATGCCATCATCAAATCTGCGCTACAAAGCAGGATAATAAAGAAAAGTATTATTGAATGCTTTGATGATGTTGTTAGGTACTGTAAAGTAAACATGAAACATCTTACATCAGAGGAATTTAGAATCATCCTTTTGAATGGAATAAGTGAAGTTATTTGCGACGAGATTATACAAAAGGGCAGTATCGATTCGGTTGACGTTTCACCGCGAGAAATTCTGAAATTATGCATAGAAAAAGGAGCTAAGGGGTTCATTTTAGTTCATAATCACCCGAGCGGAGATCCAACTCCGTCTGCAAATGACGTGTACATGACAAAGCGTATACAAGAAGCCGCTAATGTATTCAATATAACTCTTTATGATCATATTATCATAGGAATGGATAAATACATTTCTTTTAGAAACTTAAAAATAATTAAAGAATAACATCTCGCATATTTACGATGGTCTTGTTTTAAAAAAGCTCATCAATATTAACTTAAAATTAAGAACGGTTTTATAGAATCTTCATATGAAACTGAAATGTATCGTAGTAAACGCGTTATTGGGGGAGTATAGTGACCGTTATTACAAGTAGAAGATTATCAATTGTCCGGATTTTTCGTATCCCGATGATAATGTCTTGGTTAGTTTTATCCGGTTTTACCGCTAATTCAGTTGCTCAGAGTAGGGTGACGGGAGCGAGTGTTGTAACAGGGATACAACAGAACGGGCAAAATGTAGTGGTTCCGCTAAATGGCCACCCGAGAAACCAATCTCACCAGTCCACAGGTCAATCCGATTCGGCTGCTAAACAACAGAATGGAGTATATTTAGTAGATCTAAGTGGAAACGTTTTTAAGCCGCCTGAATCAGTACAGAAGCAATTGCCAGAAGAACTTAGGTCAGGAATCTATTTTTTAACGTATGATCCAACAAATCCAGAAGTTCTGGAAATTCTTCAAAAACTAAACCAGGTATTCTTTGGTTCTCAGCCAACCTATGGATCCAATGGGATTCCCCAACGCCAACAACCCGGCTCCGTACCTGGGCAAACGGCTATATATCCCGGTGGACAACCTGGAGGTTCTGGACAGTATCAGCCAGGAGGTCAGTCATGGCAGCGATCAGAGGGGCCGGAAGATGTAAATAATGGTTCTCCGAGAAAGTATGTTATGTTGAAATGCCAGATAATGCCAGACTAAGTGATTATTAGTGGTCGTAATCCAGGAAGTTCAAATCCAGAGACGAACTCGAGGAAGGCTCCTCCAGCTGTTGATACGAAAGACATATCCTTTTTGTGGGAGCCAATAGAGGCTATCGTTTCACCACCACCTACGATTGATGTTAGCTTGCCACATTGCGTTTGAGTCGCTATCTCTTTGGACACAATTTCTGTTGCTCTGCCGAAATTGGAGTATTCGAATGCTCCGATGGCTCCATTCCATAATATGGTCCTGGATTGCGAAATTATTTTTTGGATTAATTTAGTTGTTTTTGCTCCGATATCATAACAGGAATATCCCTGGGGTATTTCTTCCAGATTACACTGTATTCCAGGAGTTTCCAAATTAGCCGATACAACACAATCTGTAGGTAAGATAATTTTTGCTTTCGATGAATTTATAATTTCAATAGCTTCATTACACAAGTCTTTTTCGAGAAGAGACGACTGCATTTTAAAATCTCGAGCGGCCAGAAAGGTATTGGCCATCGCCCCAGCTATTATCAAATTATCTGCTATCTGAGAAACTTTTTTTAAAATGTTCATCTTCGTTGAAACTTTGGATCCACCGATGATAGCAGTGTATGGTCTATCTATATTTTGCGATAATTTTGATAACCAGAGTAATTCATTTTCTAATGTAAACCCGGCAAAAGATGGAAGCAATTTTGTTATTGCACAAACAGATGCATGTTCTCTATGCGATACCGAAAAGGCATCGTTAATATATACGTCTCCGAAACTAGCTAATATTTTTGCAAAATCAATATTATTTTGTGTTTCTCCATCATAGAATCTAAGATTCTCCAATAATACTATTTTCGAATCGATAACATTCGGATTCAACTCGAATATAGAAGATTCAATAAACTGCATATCCATCCCTAAGACTTTTCTAACATCGTTCACTATCGATGATAAAGAAAATTCCCGTCTGAATTTATCTTCCAATTTTGGCCTCTTATAATGGGAAATTAGAATTACCCTCATCCCGAGGTTTAAGATACCATCTACCGTATCTTTTACAGCGTAAACTCTGGATAGATCTTTTACCGATGACGGGAGGTTTAAATCACACCTTACGATACATCTGTTAACGGAATCATTATCCTTCACATATTGTTTAAAAGTATCGAATGTTTTTAATTTCAAGGTGAACCTCTTTTAGATTTTGATCAAACGGAGAGCAATGTATTACACAAAAATATCTTCCGTAGGTCAATTTTTTTTTATACCTAAACAATAAAAATAGAACGAACTCTTGAATGTTCATGTCATAGAGGTGATAAAGAGAGTTTGTGTTGCAACTACGACACGCAAAAAACATGCAATAGATATCAACGTAGAACAAAGTTGGATCGGGAATAGGACGTGATGTGCTAGACTCGGCAGAGTAAGCAATGGACCAAGCAGATTTTAGAGGGTCAGCATATGACGATCAAAAACAGGACGAGAGTAGGCGTAACATCAGCTATAGTAGCAGTATCAAACGCAGCTGCGAGTGGCTGTCCGGATGGAAGGTTCTTTGTAGGAGGTACTCTTACCGCTAACTTCGACCGAGCTACCATTAAATATGACGGAGACGAAACAAACGAAAATATAAAGAAGTGGACAGCGGCTATTCAGCAAAAACTACAGCTATACATAACTGCAAAGGAAGAGGCAGCCAAAACAATAGATGAGCCAGCCAAAGACTTAGCAAAGATCGTAGGAAATGTTCTTCAGAAATGGTTAGAAATGGACGTAGAACACCGCAAAATCTTATTCGCAGGCGATAGTGATAATCCAGCTGGATCAGCATTGGCATTATCTCTTACCAGTGTCAACACAGAAATTAACAAAACTAACATC
>JAISFY010000043.1 GCA_031263345.1 Holosporales bacterium
GTGACAATATTATTAGTATATTTGTTATGTATTATCATTGCTTCTGGCATAAGTTTTTGCTATAGATTTTGCTATAGATTAAAACATGCGCAAAAATAATTAATGTATTCTACTCAAAAATTTAAATGCATCGTTGATATTTAAGTGAATTAATTATTAAGTGTTTATTGTTAGAAATAAACGAATAATTAACTATTTGACTGTAGAATTCCGAGAAGGGGATGGTATAGATTTCTTTCAAAATCTTTAAAAACAGAAGTGATCAAAATTATACGTAGACGTGCAGAGAATGAAAAAAAGGCTACTACACACGGACATGGGGAAAATCTGTTTTTTTATATAGTGATAAAGAGATCTTATATTCGATACTGCTAAGACGTGAAAATAAGCAGAAGATTTTCGAATCAGCTCAGTATAATAAGAAGGGTTGGACTGTGTCCATCCTTGTTAAATTTATACACAGATCGGTATTCTTTTGGATTTTTTCTGAATGATATTTTTTCTGGATTTAAGATTTTTTTACTGTTATTCCCAATAGCGTTTTCTTTGGCGTTTTTTTGTGGAGAATCTCCAGTTAATGGAATAATTTCATGTGCTGTAGCGGCGGCCGTTTCTGCTGTTTTTGGCGGATCGAAATATCAGATAACTTCCGTTTCTCTACCGCTCTGCGTCATTACTTTTGATATATTGGCGAGATATCAGTATAAGGGGCTCCTATTTACGGCTGTTTTTGTATCAGCTATACTCATTTTATTCGGTATTTCTAGGATGAGTGGGATTTTAAAGCACATATCGTACGCATTCATTGCTGCCATTTCTTGCTATGTCTTTGCTGCGATTATTTTCAATCAATTGCAATGTATTTTAGGAATCGATTCTATACAATCAACGCAGGGAATTAGAGAAAATTTTAATCTTCTATATGATAATTTTAAAAACATCAAAGCAGATAATATCATCTATTGTATAGCATTTTTATTACCATTAATTGTTCTTAAAATGTTTATACGAGGTTTTGCCCCATTTTTAATATATATCGTTTTGGGTTGTCTTGTTGTATACGCCTTGGAGCTTGGCTACATTCCATATTCATTTGATATTAAGACGATTGAGAAAGAACTATTATGCGGTCAGTCAATTGATAATATTTTTACAATTTCTCATAGTTTACTGCCAAATACTGTACTTTCAGCTACCTTGAATTATGCATTTATTATTGCAATTATCATTGGGGCGGAAGCTTGTTTTTGTACGAATATTTCGAAGAGTATTACAGGTGACAAACGAGTACAGAGTAATATGGAACTTATATCTTCTGGAATTTCGAATTTTGCATCAGTTGCATGCGGTGGGTTATTTGTATCCCCTGATATTAACTTCTCTTTAAAGCATATTTCACTAAAGACGAAAACTATCATTTCTCTGTTAATTCTTGCTGCTTTATCGTATCTCTTTGTATTATTTAATCATGAATTTATGAAATATATTCCGTTACAGTGTATTTCTGGGATTTTATTAGTATATGCATTTTCTGAGATATTCAGTAGAAATTTTATGCAGTACTTTGATTACAGAACGAATGATTGCTATATATTTTTTATAACGCTTATCGTTGCGATATATTTTGGGCTTATCCCAGCGGTTATTGTTGGATTTACTGCTTCCAACATGTTTTTTGCAAAACGTATGATTAGGATCAAGGATGCGACCGTCCATACTACAAAAAAGCATGATACCGGCCCAATAGAATTTATGTCAAATAAAAATGGATTTTCGACGAGTCAGCAGATCCCCACAGACATTTTAAAGAAAATAGAAGTTATTCAAGTATTTAATATATTATCCTTAAATATTGCAAAGGTGATAGAAGGGGCTCTTACGGCTCGTGGATCATATCCGAGTGTTTTAATTATATATTTTCAGAATATACCATTTATGGATCAGGAGGCCTTTGTATCTCTTAAGCAGATTGTCCATAGGGCATCACGGCGTGGAGGGATTGTTATGGTCACTGGGACGAACGGAATGCTGTTAGAAATCATTCAGCAAAAAGCCGCGAAAGATAATGCTGGAAATGCATTTGGGTACATCATGCCTGATTTCTCCGAGGCCATTAGGAAGACGATATACAGGCTGAAAGGTTCAGCGTAACCATCAGTATAGCATTTTACCATCTCTTTCCAGTAGGTCCCGCTAGATTATTTTTCAGTCGGAAGTCCATGATGGATTGTGAACACGGTTACTTGCGTTTTATTCTGGCTTTTTTCCTATTAATTTTGTTTTTAATTTGTCCTTTAAAATCCTCTGAAAAAGCATGATTTGGGCCGTCACCTGATAAGACGAAATACATAAAATTCGTTTTCGCTGGATTTAATGCGGCTTCGATGGCTTTCTTTCCCGGGCAACATATTGGGGTAGGGGGCATTCCTCCTACTCGGTATGTATTAAATGCAGATTTAAAAAATAAGTCCTTCTTTGTTAAGGGTCTATTTATTTTTCCATATCTGTTTGATATTGCATATATAACGGTCGGGCAGCTTTGGAGACGTCTTTTCCTTTTAATTCTGTTATGAAAAACGGACGATACGATGCGGCGTTCTTCATCCAGTCCAGTTTCTTTTTCGATAATAGATGCTAAAATTATAATGTCTTTCATGCTAAGGCTGGTGTTATTTTTGGTCTGCATCTGTTGGATCGTAGTCAGCATTTGAGATTTCATTTTATCTAAGATAGATTTCCTTGTATCGTGGAATTTGTAAAAATATGTATCCGGCATGAGAGATGCTTCTTCTGGGACCTCTCCGATTTCTCCGGTTAAGAGCTCATTATTGTTTAGAATTTCGATGATCATTTGCGTCGTTAAGCCCTCTGGAATCGTTATCTTTCTTGTAACATTGTTACCACTAGCTATTTTACAAAAAACCGATAAGGCCGATTCATCATAAAGAATCTTATACTCACCAGTCTGGAGCCTTCTTTTCAGCGTGTTTACTTTCTCGATAATGAAAAAAAAGGTCGAATTAATGAATGATTTATCCTTTTTCATGGAGTCGTAAATGTTATCGCCTTTTGTAAAGAAGAACGAATGATCTTCAAGCTCGCTCGATTCGTATAGCGTTAAATAAATAAAGCTGATACAAAATAGGAAGATAACAACCGGTTTGAACACAAGCTATACTGTGGCAGATAAAAAAATCAGGCGAAGTGATTATAACGATTGACGATCGCCAGGTCATCAACAATGTCGACGGAAATGGCTACTCCTTGTACGGGAACGGCCCAAATATTCATTCCGTTCTGGATTGCTCTTAATTGCTCGAGGCGCTCGATCGTTTCGAGATAAGATGGGCCCATAGATACAAATCGTTTTAGTGCTTCTCGCCGATAAGCATAAATTCCGATGTGCGAGTAGAATGATTGTGTAACTCCAGATGGGATAAGATTGCGGGAAAAGTATATGGCTCTTCCTGGTTTCCCGTCGTCCATCCCATTAAAGATAACCTTGACCATATTCTGATTTTTAACATTTTCTTCTTTGATATTACAGGCAGTAACTGGAGTCGTTATATCGATCGATATGTCATTCTTAAGTATTTTGAAAATGGCTGGAATTATCGATTCACTGAAGACTGGGATATCGCCCTGAAGATTAATTACGAATTCGGGTTCAACGGGTAACTCCGCCATCGCGGCCCAGATTCGGTCCGTCCCAGATGGTAAATCCGGATCGGTTAGGATTGCCTTTCCTCCACTATTCTCAACGATTTTTTTCACAGATTCACAGCAGCAGGCTACGTAACATTCACAGAACTTCAGGCTTTGTGCCATGTGGAGGACATGAAGAATCATTGGTTTACCATCGATGGGCGTTAAGATTTTTTGCGGGAATCTGGAAGAATTTAATCTTGCTGGAATTAAAATAACAACTGAATCATTCATGATTTTATGTAAAAATTCTTTTAGAGCAATGGGATGGGATTCTAGTTTAATCTTCATGAAAAGGAAAGTTTTTTTGACGGGATTTTCACTGCTTGAAGTCTCGATATCGTTGTTTATCGTTGGTATTATTTCCAGCATTTTTGTCACACAATTCAGTGCGACGAGGAAGATTTACGCAACTCACAAAACGATGGCTAATATCGAAATCGTACTAAAAGCACTGGTCTCTTACTACATTTCGAAAGAGGGGGCCATTCCATTTCCATCCGCCTCCGATCGCAATATCGGTATACAAAATAGTTCCACACAAGGCTGTTTTGGTTTAATTCCATTTAAAGCCCTCGGGATTATGGAACGGTTTGCTAAAGATGGAAACGGAAGATGGTTGTTGTATCAGATGAACCCGTTTTTTGGGAAATCGGTATCTTCTGACCAGCAAAGAAACCTTGGGATTACAGAGTTTGCATCGGATTCTATTGATGACAAAGTGGCGATAGTTATTAAATCTCAGGGTAGTGATGGAAGTGACGAAACGATTATTTGGTACAGTGAAAAAAATTTTATTGCAAATTACGCTGGAAATAGGACATTTAGAAGGTATCAACCTCAAATCGGTCTTCCTGGTGCTAATTTTTGAGTGTTTTTGAAAGCTCATTAATCTGATCTCTATACCTTGCTGCCTCTTCAAATAGAAGGTTATCGGCTGCCTCGAGCATTAATTTTTCCAGTCTAGCTAGCTGTTTTGGTGCATTCTTAATTCGGGTGGGATTTTTACTTACTTTCTCGATATTGATTTTATTCTTTTCTGACTGTTTTGTGATCGATTTAGGAGAAATACCGTGTGCTACATTGAAATCATTTTGTATTACTCGACGGCGATTTGTTTCCTCCAGGGCTTCTTTCATTGAATTGGTAATCTTATCAGCGTACATTATAACACGGCCATTAATGTTACGAGCAGCACGTCCGATCGTTTGGATCAGGGCCGTCTTAGATCTCAGATATCCTTCTTTATCGGCATCTAAAATTGAAACCAGTGCGCATTCGGGAATATCTAATCCTTCCCGAAGTAAATTAATTCCGACCAAAACATCAAATTCTCCGGCCTTAAGGGCTCGGATTATCTCAATTCGATCTAAAGTATCTGTGTCGGCATGCATATACGTCACGTTTATTCCGTTTTCAGATAGATATTCTGTTAGCTGCTCGGCCATTTTTTTTGTGAGTGTTGTGACGAGGGTTCTGAAGCCATTTTGAGTCGTTTTCTTTATTTCACCCAAAAGATCGTCAATCTGATTGTCACATGGTTTTACAATACATACTGGGTCTAGGATACCTGTTGGCCTAATTAATTGTTCGGTAATATGCGATTTCCCAGCTCTTTCTAATTCGAAAGGGCCAGGAGTTGCGGACAGGAAGATCGTCTGAGGTCGAACGGAATCCCATTCATCAAATTTCAGGGGTCTATTATCCATGCATGATGGTAATCTAAATCCGTAATCGGAAAGATTCTGTTTCCTTGCTCGATCCCCTAGGTACATTCCTCTAATTTGGGGAACACTAACGTGACTTTCGTCGACAACTAAAAGAGAGTTCTCGGGAAGATATTCGATCAGAGTGGGAGGCGGTTCTCCTGGCTGCCTACCAGTAAGATACCTAGAATAATTTTCGATACCATTACAAAAATCAGTGGTTTGTAGCATTTCAATATCGAACGTTACCCTCTGTTCGATCCTCTGCTTTTCGAGTAATTTTCCTTGATTTTCCAGTTCGGTTAGCCTCACATTTAAATCAATTTGTATGTTTTGAATCGCTTTATTTAAGATTTCTTTCGTTGAAACGTAATGACTATTTGAAAATATTTTTATTTCATTTAATATTTTTTGTTTTTTTCTAGAAGGATATTCTATTTGTGAAATTTCTTCTAATTCATCTCCAAAAAAACTCAACTTCCAAAAAATATCAGATTTATGAGCAGGAAATATTTCAATAACGTCTCCAATGGATCTAAATATTCCTCGTTTGAATTCAAAATCATTCCTTACATATTGTAAATCCGCAAATTGTCTACAGAGCTTTTGTGGCGAAATCTTCATACCAACCTTTAGAGTTATGATGACGTCCGTATAACTTTCGATTGGCCCTATACCATAGATGCATGAAACGCTTGCTACGATGATGACATCTCGACGTTCCAGGAGTGATCTCGTTGCAGAGTGTCGCATTCGATCTATTTCTTCGTTGATAGCGGACGTTTTTTCTATATATGTGTCGGAATGAGCAACATACGCCTCCGGTTGATAATAATCATAATACGAAACGAAATATTCAACTGCATTATTCGGGAAAAACGATTTCATTTCGGAGTATATCTGAGCCGCTAACGTTTTATTGTGAGTCATGATTAAAGTCGTCCGGTTAAGATTTTGAATTAAGTTGGCAATTGTAAAGGTTTTCCCAGATCCAGTAACACCAACGAGAACTTGATCACGAACCCCAGCATTGATTCCTCGCGTTAGGAAATCGATAGCTTTCCCCTGGTCACCAGCTGGAATATATTCAGATACAAGCTCAAATTTCATAAAAAAAAAGCGAATTATGAAAGTCTTGATATCCAGAGAGCATTCTGTAGTATAATTCCAGCCGTTGAAAGCCGAGCAAGATGATATCATATCTTGCTGGACTTTGGGATGGAGTATTTTCTCACGGTTTTTGTTTATGCAGCGTATTGCAAGTGTCCTTGCAGGTATGTTTACCTCGTATAGTGCTACGCTCATGTTAAATATATTGCTAAAAAAAGAATGGGTATCAATCGTTGGAATGGATTTGTGTGACGTATCTGAGTTTGTCGAGGCGAAATTTGTTGGTAAGGGGAGTATCGATGTTCATTGTTGTATCGTAGGATCTGCTTCAATTCAAGCGAGAGGTCTGGAAAAAGACATCGCCGAACGTGTAAGGACACTGACCTCCAGTCAGAATGTTAGAATTTTCTTTAAACAATGCAGCTCGATTCCAGGCCGAAAAGCGAAGCTAGCAATGCTAAGCTTTGATAACAATCCAGACCTGGAGGTGGTAGAACGTAGCTATAGTATAGACGTACCAATTAGAAACGATAAATTACGGGCTGCTTTGGTATCTCTCGGAGGGGCTATCCAGGATGCCGCGTAGCGATCCAATTGGTTCCGTCATATCCGCTGTGTAAATTAGAAAAAGCTTAGGTTGATGGAATGTGGGTAAGTTTTGATAAACTTATCCACATTCAATGCAACTAAGGGTAGGTAACACTGTTTTAATTTA